>CAMLNJ010000118.1 GCA_946481225.1 uncultured Verrucomicrobiota bacterium
GCTCCGCGCGTGAATCAAATCCATCACCGCCTCCGCCTGGGTCAGCTCGATCCGGCCGGACAGAAACGCCCGTCGGGTAAACTCCCCCGGCTCGGCCGCGCGGCAACCGCGCGCGAAAAGATCCGCCAAAATCAGCTGAACGATGAAGGGATTCCCGTGGGGCGTGAGCTCCAGCACGTCTTCGCCCGTGGCTGTCTTCGGGCCGGGAAAAAAGGTCCAAACCAAGTCGTCCAGCATCCGCCCATCGACCGCGTGATAGGCGGCATGGACCGGACGACGCTCGGGGAGGGCAGGGGACTCGCGGTTGAAAATCCGCCCCGCCAGGGCCCGGCTTTCCGGCCCGCTGACCCGGATCAAAGCCAGCGCGGAAGTTCCCGTCGGAGTGGCGAGAGCCGCAATGGTGTCCTGCTGGTGCTGGTGGGCGACCGACTGCTGCATGGGCGAGGAAGCGGGGTTCATACGCTCAGGCGAGGCTGGCCAAGGCCTGTTTGATCGGGATCGGATGCCGCCTCCGATCAAGGTAGATGTTCACCTCCCGGTAACCCACCGTTTGCAGACTCTGCAGCGCCTCCCGATAGCGATCCGCCACGCGTTCCGGGCGGTGGGCGTCGGCCCCCAGCACCACGGGGATCTGCCGTTCGTGCATGAGCCGCAGTTGGGCCTCCCCCGGATTCATCTCCCGCAGGGCCTTCAACATCCCGCTGGTGTTGAGCTCCATGGCCACTCCCGTGGCGGCGATACGATCCAGGGCCTTCTCGATAACGGGCCGGATTCGCGGAAAATGCCAATCCAGCGGGGACTCGTTCTTGATCAAATCCGGATGGGCGAGGGTATCGAAAAGCCCGGTCTCCGCCGCCTCCGCAAGATGCTCGTAATAAAGCTCTTGATACGCGAAAGCATCCCCGGTGAAGAAGCGTTCGCGATAAAAAGGCATCTGATAATGCACGCTGCCCAACACATGGTGCAGCGGAACGCGGCGATGCAGCTTTTCCAGCCAGGGCTCGATGCCCGGAAAGTAATCGCTCTCCAAGCCGAGGCGCACGTCGAGCCGACCGGCGAACGCGTCACGCGCCCGTTCGACCATCCTCACGTAGGTCTCGAACTCCGCGTCGCTCATACGCACGTCGGCCGACCAACCATTCGGCAACGGCGCATGGCAGGTGAAAACGATGCCGCGCAACCCGCGCAAAAGGGCGACGGCGCAGTAATCCTCCGGGTCCCCGACCGCGTGTTTGCAAAGCGGGGTGTGACAATGGGACTCGTAAAGGATCGGGGCGGACGTGACGGGCATGAGGAGGAAACGCGAAAATGGGGCGCGCCCCCGCCTCGGCGCAAACCGAAGCGCGGTCTTGCGCAGTTCCCGCGCGACCCGCCTCGCGCGGCGCGCCGGTGTTCAGCGGGCGCGGACGAGGAGCAAGGCCCGGTCGTCATGCCGCGGCGCCAAGGTGCAGAACTGCCGCAGATACCGGTCCACCCGCCGCAGTATCTCGGCGAGCGGCTCCTTTTGGTGGCGGCGCAGGCTGTCGGCCAGACGATCGCGGCCGAACTCGTCGCCGGCGGCGTTGCAGGCCTCGTTGACGCCGTCGGTGTAGAGCGCGAGCAGGTCGCCAGCCGCCAGCACCACGCGCCCCTCGTCGAGCGTCGCCTCGAAGAGCTCGTCGGGCGCCATGCCGAGCGCCATGCCGCCGTCGCCGAGCAGCACGGGCGGGCCGCCCGCCTCGCGCAGGAGCAGCGCGGGCTCGTGGCCGGCGCGGCAAAAGCGCAGCGCAAGCGTATCCAAGTTAAGAATACCGTAGAAGAGCGTGATATACATGCCCGGCGGCATGTCGGGCTGGAGGGCGCGGTTCACGCGCCGCAGCACCGCGGCGGGCGAAAGCTCGTCCGGGGCGCAAAGGCGGAGGCTCGCGCGGCAGGCGGCCATCATGAGCGCCGCGGGCGCGCCCTTGCCCGAGACGTCGGCGATGACGAACCCGTGGTGCCTCTCGTCCACCGGCAGCACGTCGTAGTAGTCGCCGCCGAGCTGCTGCGAGGGCTGCGAGAGCACCTCGACGTCGACGCGGCCGAGCGGCGGGAAGCGGCTGGGCAACAGGTGCTGCTGCACGTCGCGCGCGAGGGCCAGCTCGCGTTCCTGCGCCTCGCGGGCCCCGGCCTCGGCGGCCTTGCGCGCGGTGACGTCGGTGATCATGCCCTCGTGGTGCGTGACCTCGCCCGCCTCGCCCACGCGCACGATCGTGTGGTCGTCGACCCAGCGCACCGAGCCGTCGGCGCATTGGATGCGGTATTCCTGGTTGTATTCGCGGTGGCCGGCGGCGGCGTGGGCGTCCACCTCCGCGCCCACGCGCTCGCGGTCGTCAGGGTGGGTGATGTCGCGGAAGCTGAGGCGCCGCGAGATGAGGTCTTCGGGCGTGTAGCCAAATTGGCGAATGCTGGCGGAAACGAACTCGACCGGCCAGTTGCCGCCCTCGGCGCGCCAGAGCACGACGACGGAAGGCGAGCGATCGACGATGCGCGCCATCTCCTCGAGCCGGGCGAGAGCGGTGCGGAGCTCCTGCTGCGCCAGGCGCCGGATCGAGATATCGCGCCCGACCCCGAAGAATGCGCGGCGCTTGTCGCGATCCGTGTAGGCCGAGCCGGTCGAAGCGTGCCAGATCCAGCGCCCGTCGCGGTGCCGGGTGCGGTATTCGATGCCCTCGCCGTCGCCGCCGGTGGCAAGCGTGCGGGCGAAAAACGCGTCCCAAAGCCCCACGTCGTCAGGATGGATGAAATCGCGGAAGGGCGTGTCGATGACCTCCTCGACCGGGTGTCCGAGCTTCGCCGTCCAGGCCTGGGAAACAAACTTCACGCGACCCTCGGGAGTGAGCGCGTAGAGGATCTCGCTCGCGGTCTGGATGTAGGTCCGCCAACGCGCCTCGGTGCGGCGAAGCTCGTCCTCGGCGAAACGCCGCGCGGTGACGTCCTCGAGCATCGCGAAATGATGGGTGACGCGCCCCGAGCCGGACGCCCGGACGACGACCACCGTCAAAATGGCCCACACCACCCGCCCGCCGGGATGCAGATAGCGTTTCTCCAGGACGAAGGAGTCGCGTTTGCCGGAGTAGATCTCGTTGTTGAGTTCGTCCTGACGCTTCCAGTCGTCGGGGTGCGTGACGCGCTGGACGTTGCGGATATCGGCCGCTTCCTCGGGTGTGAGCCCGATGAGTTCGCAGAAGCGGCGGTTGACGTGGTTGATGCCGGCGCGCCCGTGCTCGTCGACTTCGCGCCAGCTCAGACCGATGGGCGAATGGTCGAAGAGCAGCTGCAGTTCGCGTGTTTTCTGGGAAAGCTGCCGCTCGACGCTGATCAGCCGCGTCACGTCGGTGCGGACGGAGAGATATCCGAGGCGACGACCGCCCAGGCCGAGCAGCGGGATGATCGTCGTCTGGACCCAGTAAAGGTGACCATCCTTGGCCCGGTTGCAGATCGCGCCGCGCCAAATCTCGCCCGCCACAATCGTTTTCCAGAGCTCGACGTAAAACGAGTCCGGGTGCTGGCCTGATTTAAGGATGCGATGGGTCTGCCCGATCAGCTCCTCCTCGGAATAGCCGGAGATCTCGCAAAAGCTGCGGTTGACGTAACGGATGACTCCTTCGGGGTCGGTCAACGCGACGATCGCATGGTCGTCGAGGCCTTGGCGAAGCCAGGCGAGCAACATCGGCTCGTAGGCGTCGAGGGTGGAGTCCAGCGACATCGCGTTGGCGTCGGGCATGGTGGTCGGGGAATTTTTAAAGAAACATGCGCCGGCTTCGGGCTCAACCCTTGAGCGCGCCGGCGGCGATACCGCCGACGAGCTGCCGCTGCAGCAGCGCGTAGACCAGCAGGATGGGCAGCGTCACGACGACGAGCCCGGCGAAAAGCCGCGCCTGATCCCCGCCGTATTGCGCGGTGATGGCGAGATTCGCGAGCCCAAGCGGGAGCGTGCGCGCGTCGCCCGAGCCGCCGCCCACGAGCATGAAGGCGAAGAAATACTCTTTCCAAACACCGATGAACTGGAAGATCGCCACCGTCACCAGGCCGGGGCGCGCGAGCGGGAGCATCACGCGATAAAACGCAGCGAACTCCCCGCAACCGTCCACCACCGCCGCCTCGTAGAGCGCGCGAGGGAGCCCCCGGAAGAAGCCGGCGAGAATAAAGACCGCGAAGGGCAGGCCGTTGGCCGCGTAGACGAGCACGAGGCCGAGTTTCGAATCGAGCAGGCCGAGCGCGCGCAGCTCGAAGAAAAGCGGCACCATCGCCAGCTGCGCGGGGATCATCAGCCCGGCGAGAAACAACGCATACGCCGCCCGTCCGAGCGGCAGGCGAAAGCGCGCCAGCGCGTAGGCGGCCGGCGCCGCGAGCGCGAGGATGAGGACCACCGACGCCGTCGTCACGAGCACCGAGTTTAGAAAATACTCCCCGAGACGCGCCTCGTACCAGGCCCGCGCATAGGCGCCGGCGTCCGCCTCCGCCCAAGCCGGAGGCGCCAGCGGATCGCGCAGAATCGCGGTGTCGGATTTGAATGAGGAGTAGGCCACCCACACCATCGGCAGGATCGTCCAGGCCACGTAGCCGAGCAGCACAAGCGCGAGCAGCGCGCCCGAAAGGCGCCGAGGCGCGCGACCGCGCGCGCGGGCGGGGGAGGGGAGCGGCGGGGTTTCGTTCACAACTCCACCGCCTCCTTTCGCGTCGCGCGCAACACGGCGAGGCTCGCGATCAGCACCATCAGGAAAAGCAACACGGCGATCGCGGCGGCGCGGCCCACCTGGAACTCCGTGAAAAGCGTGCCGACCATGAAGGTTCCCAGCGTATGCACGCCCGCCGACGGATCCTGCGAAGTGAGCAGCCAGACCAGCTCAAAGGCGTTGAGCCCGCCGATGACCAAGAAAACCGCGGAAATGACCAACACCTCGCGGATGAGCGGGAGCGTGATGAGGAAAAACTGACGCGACTTCGAGGCTCCGTCCAGTTCCGCCGCCTCGTAGAGCTCCTCCGGCACCGCCTGCATCGCGGCGAGGTAAAGCACGAGGTTGAAGCCACAGGCCATCCAGAGATAGATCGGCACGAGCGACCAATAGAGATTCGCCTGCGCGAGCCACGCGTGACCCTGGAAGGAATGAAACCAGTTCTCCAGCGCGCGCGGCCCGTGCAATAGCTCCACAAGATCGCCACAAGCGACCAGCACCGCGTTCGCCAGCCCGCTGGTCGGCTCGTAAGCCGCCAGCCAGATGAGCGCCGCCGCGATGCCGCCGAGCAGGTTTGGAAACAACAACACGACGCGCAGCGCCCCGGCGCCCATCCCGCCGCGATGCACATAGGCCGCGATGGCCAGCGCCACCGGCACCACCGCGAGCGGAGGCACCAGCATTAAGAAGAGATTGTTGCCGAGCGCGGACCAGAAAACGTCGCTCTCGAGGAGCAGCCAGCGGAAGTTGAAACGCCCCGCCCACGTCATCTCGCCAAAGCCGTCCCAACGCGTGAAAGCCCAGGCAAAGGCCGCGAGACCGGGCAGCAAAACAAACGCCGCGTAGAGCCCGAAGGCGGGACCGACAAACCCGGCGCCCTTTCCCGCGCCGAGCCCGCCGAGCAGCCCGGGCGCCGGCTCGGCGGGCGTCGGCGCGGACGCGCCTTCGCCACCGCTCGGAGATCGGCGCCGCGACCAACCCAGCCACACCACGAGACCGAGCAACACGGAGGCGAGCGCCATCGCCTGCGGAAAGTGGCGTGTTTGCACGAAATCGGGGCGCGCCCCGCGCGCCCGCTCCACCACCGCCGCGGCCTCAAGTTTCTCGCCGAATTCCGCCGCCGTGATCCGCCCCGTCATGAGCAAATAGCGGGCATCGGTGAACGCCTGCGTGAGCGTGGCCTGCGCGGCCGAGGCCGGCGCCGGCGCGGCGTCGAAGGCCGCCGTGGCGCCGGCGAGAATCGCCGCCGTGTCCGCCATGCGCGGCGAATAGTCGCCCGCGCCGGCCGCGAGCAACGCGGTGGGCGCGTCGGCCAGCGCGGCGAAGCGACGGACGCGCTCGCGCGAGGTGAGAAAGCGGAAAAAATCGATCGCGGCCCGCTCCCGCTCCGGATCGCCGGTGCGAAAAAGAAAATAGTAGCCGCTCTGCGCCTGCACCGTATCCGGCGCGGCGATACCGTCGGCGAACACGGGAAAATTCATCGCGCCCAGCTCGAAGTTTTCAGGCAGGCGGCCGCGCATCTCGTTCGCGAACCACGAGGCGGACACGGTCATGGCGCAACGGCCCTCGAGAAAGGCGAGTTGCGCCGCGGTATGCGTCATGCCCTCCCAGCCGCGCACGAGGTGGCGCGTCGAGATGCGCCGGAGCACCTCCGCGGCGCGGATGAAGCGCGGATTGGTCCGCGCACCGGGCTCCAGCTCGTGGTAGGCCGCGTAGCCCGCCGGACCGACGAGATTGTGATGCGCGGCCCGCAGGATCGCGTCGCCGTAGCGCATCGTGACGCCCGGCAGCGAAAGGGGCGCGAGCCCGGCCGCCTCGATCTTTTCGCAGAGCGCAAAAAATTCGTCCCAGGTGCGCGGAACTTCCCAGCCGTTTTTCCGGAAAAGCGCCTTGTCGTAGAAAATCGTCCAGATCGCGTGAGCAAAAGGCACGGCATGCACGCGCCCCTGCCCGTCGCTCCAGCGCGCAAGCACGCCTGGACGGAAAGTGTCGCTCCAGCGCGCATCCCCTTCCCAATTCGGTCCCTCAAGCGCGGGTCCGAGATCAAGGATGCGACCCGCCTCGACGAGGCGCGGGTAAAGCAGGACGGCGTCGGTCGCGTCGGGATAATCGCCCGCCATCACCCGGGTGCGAACCTTGTCATTGATGCGCGGGTCGCCGTGCAGATGCACGCGAACGCCCGGGCGCGTTTTCTCAAACTCCCGCGCCGTCTCCTCGAAAAACTCCGCGCCGTAACCGGCCACGAGCACGGGAATATCGAGGGCCTTCGCCTCGGGCGCATCTCCGGGTCCGCGTGTTTCCGCACGCAAGCCGCCGGCGAAAAGCAGGCAGATCAGCAGAAGGAAACGAAGCGGTGGCATGGGACGCGGCGGGGCAGGCGGCCGGCAAGGTGGCGCGCTCCCGGAGCGGGCCGCAATGCGCAAACCGTTTCCCGACCCTTTCCGCCGTTCGCCAAGCGCCTTGCCTTGGCGAGCTTCGCCGGGTTCCTTGGCGGCCCATGTTCCAGGTCACCTTCTCCGCCCAGGCACTCGGCGAGCTGAAGAAGCTCGATCCGCTCACGCAGCTTTCCGCGATCGAGCCGGTGGGCAAACTGCGGCCCGAAGATCTCGCCCATCCGCGCGAGCCGCTGGGCCGTTTCGTCCGCGGGGGCAAAACGCTCTATCGCCTCCGTGATGGGGAGCTCCGCTACTACTTCGAAGCCCAGGGCGAGGACACGCTGCACGTTCTCTACATTCTCCATCACCATTCGCTGGAAGATTTCCTTCTCCGCAATCGCCTCCCGGTCTCCGAGAACCAGTTGGTGGAACAGGATTCCAAGTTTTGGAAATACCTGGAGTCGCTCACCAAATAAGCACCTTCGCCATGCCTCCTCCCCGCCCGCCGCTTCTTGACGAAGATTACGAGCCGCCCCTCGACCCCGCCGAGGCCAGCCGCATCTACTTCCTGCCCAACCTGATGACGGCCGGGAATCTTTTTTGCGGCTTCGTCTCCGCGATCATGTGCATCCAGGCGCACTATGCGATGCGCGGCTCCGACGTCATCACCCCGGAAGCCTCGCAACTCTTCAAGCGCGCCGTCTGGCTGATCTTTGGCGCGATGGCTTTCGATGCGCTCGACGGCCGTTTGGCGCGCATGGGGGGCAAGGAATCTTTCTTCGGCGCGGAGTTCGATTCGCTCGC
>CAMLNJ010000119.1 GCA_946481225.1 uncultured Verrucomicrobiota bacterium
TTCACCGCCGTCGGCTTCTTCTTCGGCCGCGCCCTGCACCTCGCGCGCGGGACGCCGATCGGCCTGATCCACAGCTCCTGGGGCGGCACGCCCGCCGAGTCCTGGACCAGCCCGGAGGGCATAAAAAACATCCGGGAGTTCGCCGAAGTCGCCGCCCGTCTGGACCGGGTTCGCAAGGACCCCGCCGCCGCCCGCGCCGAGTTTGAGCGGAACCTGGCCCGGTGGTTCGAGGCGAACGATCCCGGCTCCGCCGCCGACGCGCCGTGGAGCGCCCCCGCCCTCGACACCGCGAGCTGGCCCCTCATGCGACTGCCCGTGCTCGTGGAAAACGCAGGCCTCCCCGATTTCGACGGCGTCGTGTGGTTTCGCCGCGAGGTGGACCTGCCGGCCGCCTGGGCGGATCAGGAGGCCGAGCTGCACCTCGGCGCGATCGACGATATCGACGACACCTGGGTCAACGGCCGCTTCGTCGGCACCAACACCGTGTATAACGCCTCCCGCGTTTACCGCCTGCCCGCCGGCACCCTGAAACCCGGACGCAACGTCATCGCCGTGCGCGTGCTCGACACCGGTGGCGGCGGCGGCATCTGGGGCGGCGACGCGATTCGCCTCGCGCGCCTGGACGCCCCCGCCGACACCCTCCCGCTCGACGGCGACTGGCGTTACCAGGCCTCCGTTTTTTCCCGCAAGGCTCCGCCGCCGCCGATCGATCCCGCGGTCAGCCCGGGAACCCCGACCGTGCTCCACAACGGCATGATCGCGCCGCTCCAGCCCTACGCCATCCGCGGCGCGATCTGGTATCAGGGCGAGGCCAACTCCGGTCAGCCGCAACTCTACCGCCGCCTGTTCCCGAACCTCGTGGCCGACTGGCGCCGCGCCTGGGGTCAGGGCGAGTTTCCCTTCCTCTACGTGCAGATCGCGCCCCACAAGGAGATGCCCCCCGAGATCCGCGAGGCCCAGCGGCTCTCGCTGAAAACGATCCCCCGCTCCGCGATGGCCGTGACGCTCGATGTCGGCGACGCCGACGACATCCACCCGACCGACAAAAAACCCGTGGGCGAACGCCTCGCGCTGGCCGCACGCGCCCTCGCCTACGGCGAGTCGCTCGAATACAGCGGCCCCCTGTTCGAGTCGCTACGGATCCAGGGTTCGCGCGCGGTGCTTGGCTTCAGCCATGTCGGCGGCGGCCTCGTGGCCTCCCCGGTGGGCGGGCGCGTCCCTGCGCCCGCCGATCAGATTCCCCTCGTCGGCTTCACCCTCGCGGGCGCCGACGGCGTGTTTCATCCCGCCCGCGCGACCATCGTCGGCGACACGGTCGAGGTCGCCGCCGACGCGGTGACCTCGCCGACCGCGGTCCGCTACGCCTGGGCCAACGTGCCCGAGGGCAATCTCTTCAACCGCGACGGCCTGCCCGCGTCGCCCTTCGCCACGGATTCCGAATAACTTTCCCCTATGCATCCGCTCGCCCGAGAGGTCGGCGGGCGAGCTTCTTGCGCGAGATCCCGGCGCCCGCGAAGGAGTCGCGCTTGCTTGACGACTCTCCCGGCAAACAATTCCCGGGCACACCCCGCGTATCGAACCGAAACCCCACGGCGGCTTCATGGCGACGCAACGCCGACGCCCTTCTCTCCCATGCCCACGGCCACCCCTCTCCGTCCCCGCTCGCGTCGCCGGGCCCTTTCCTCTCTCCCCGCGCTCCCCTCGGTCGCCGCAGCGATCTTATGCGCCTTGACCATCGCCTGGCTCGCTCTTCCGTCCCTCGCCTCCGCCGCCTCCTATCGTTGGGCCAACGTGCCCATCCACGGCGGCGGCTTCGTCACCGGACTCGAGCTTCACCCGACCGAAGCGGGCCTGCTCTACGCCCGCACCGATGTCGGCGGCGCCTTCCGCCACGATCCCGCCACCGGCCGCTGGATCGCGCTCAACGACGCCATCGGCGGTCTCGACAACGCCTTCATGGAACTCGGCGTCGCCTCCGTCGCCCTCGATCCGCAAGACCCCGACCGCGTCTATCTCTCCTGCGGCCAATACGTCGCCTGGTGGGCGCCCGCCGCCACCGTCCTCCGCTCCACCGATCGCGGCGCCACCTGGCAGCGCACCACCCTTCCCTTCAAGCTCGACGGCAACTCCGATGGCCGAAACACCGGCGAAAATCTCGTCGTCGATCCCAACCTCGGCTCCGTCCTCCTGCTCGGCACGCCCGACTCCGGCCTCTGGCGCTCCACCGACCACGGAGCCACCTTCACGCAGCTCGCCGCGTTTCCCGCCGGCAATGTCACCTGGGTAGTCTTCGACCGCCGCAGCGCCACCACCGGCTCCGCGTCCCAGACGATCTACGCCGGCCTCGCGGTGAGCACCGCCGGCAGCCCGAGCGTCTTCCGTTCGACCGACGCCGGCGCCACCTGGTCCGCCCTCCCCGGCCAGCCCACCGCCTTGACCGTGGGCTCCGGCGACACCAGCCCCACCCAGCCCATCCCCCAGCAGGCCGCCCTCGCCTACGACGCCACCGGGCGCCTCTTCATCACCTACGGCAACGCCCTCGGCCCCAACGGTGTCACCACCGGCGCGGTCTGGCGTTACGACACCGCCTCCGGCGTCTGGACAAATATCACCCCCACCCCCGCTCCCCCGTCCCAGCAAGGCGGCTTCGGCGGCGTCAGCGTCTCCGCGCAAAACCCCGCCGTGATCGCCGTCAGCACCCTCGGCCGCTGGTGGCCCGGCGACGAGATCTACCGCTCCACCGACGGCGGCGCCACCTGGTCCTCCCGCCTCCGCTCCGGCACGCTCGACCACTCCTCCGCCCCCTGGTCCGCCTCCCTCAACCCCCACTGGATCGGCGACGTCGAGATCGATCCCGCCAACGCCGATCGCGCGCTCTTCGTGACCGGCTACGGTCTCTTTCAAACCACCAACTTCAACGCGACCGCGCCCGCCTGGGCCTTCCACAACAACGGCCTCGAGGAGACGGTGCCCACCGGCCTCGTCTCCCCCTCCAGCGGCCCCGAACTCGTCAGCGTGATCGGCGATTTCGACGGCTTCCGCCACGACGACGTCAGCTCCCCGGCCCCCGGCACCCGCCACACCCCGAGCCACGGCACCAATCGCTCCATCGCCGTCGCCTCCCTCGCCCCCACCATCCTCGCCCGCACTTTCGGCGGTGCGGCCGGCGCGCCGCGCGGCGCCTACTCCACCGACGGCGCCGCCACCTGGACCGACTTCGCCGCCTCGCCTTCCACCACCGCCGACCCCGGTTTCATCGCGGTCAACTCCGACGGCACCCGCTTCGTCTGGAATCAACCCGGCCTCGTCCCCCACCTTTCCGCCAACAACGGCGCCTCCTGGACCCCGGCCGCCGGCAGCGTGCCCGCCGGCTCCCACGTCCCCGTCGCCGACCCCGTCGCGCCCCTTCGTTTCTACGTTTACGATTCCGGCGCCGGCATCCTCCACCGCTCGACCGACGGCGGCGCGAGTTTCTCCGCCGCCGCCTCCGGCCTCCCCACCGGCGCCAACGCCCCCGTCGCCGCCCCCGGCAACGAAGGACACCTCTGGCTCGCCGCTTGGAACCAGGGCCTGCGCCGCTCCACCGACGCCGGCGCCACCTTCACCACCGTCTCCGGCGTCCAACGCGCCTACCGCCTCGGCTTCGGTCGCGCCGCCGAGGGCGCCACCTACCCGGCGATCTACCTCTGGGGCCGCATCGGCGGCATCGACGCCCTCTGGCGCTCCACCGACACCGGCCTCACCTGGGAACGCATCAACGACGACGACCATAACTTCGGCTACGTCAACGCCCTCACCGGCGACCCCCGCCGCTTCGGCCGCGTCTATATCGGCACCAGCGGACGCGGCATCATCTACGGCGAACCCGACGACGCCACGCCGCCTGTCCTCACCCTGCCCGACGGCTGGAGCGGCCGCGACATCGGCGGCCCCGCCCTCGCCGGCTCCGCCGGAGAAACCGATGGCAACTTCACCCTGCGCGGCTCCGGCTGGGACATCTGGGGCGGCTGGGACCAGTTTCACTTCGCCTCCCGCCTCGCCAGCGGCGACGCCGCCCTTGTCGCCCGCGTCACCAGCCTCACCAACACCGACACCTGGGCCAAGGCCGGCGTCATGTTCCGCGCCGGCCTCGCCGCCGACGCCCCCTTCGTCGCGCTCTTCCAGCGACCCGACCGCCAGGTCACCTTGCAGTGGCGCACCGCCACCGGCGCCAACGCCCAGTCCACCGCCGGCTCCGGCCTCTTCGGCAACACCACCGACCTGAAATGGCTCCGCCTCCGCCGCAGCGGCGACACCTTCACCGCCGCCTACAGCTCCGACGGCGCCACCTGGACCGCCATCGCCACCACGCCCACCGTCGTGCTCCCGCTCGACGCCGAGCTCGGCCTCGCCCTCACCTCACACAACGGCACCACCCTCGGCACCGCGACCTTCGCCGACCTCGTCCTCACCCCCGAGCCCCTCGCCATCACGACAGCCGACGTGCTGCCCGGCGCCACCGCCGGCCTCGCCTACACAACGGCTCTCGCCGCCCGCGGCGGTTTCCCCGGCTACGTCTGGACGCTCGACGCCGGCGCCCTCCCGCCCGGCCTCGTCCTCGACTCCGCCACCGGCCAGCTCGGCGGCACGCCGACCGCGACCGGCGCCTTCGCCTTCACCGCCCGCGCCGCCGACGCCGACGGCGCCACCGCCACGTGCGCCTTCACGCTCGCCGTGCAAGGCCTGCCCTACGTGTCGTGGCTTTCCCAATACTTCACCCCGAGCGAACAAACCGACCCGGCCCTCGGCGGATCGATCTCCGCCGACCCCGACGCCGACACCCTGCCCAACCTCGTCGAATGGGCGCTCGGCCTCGATCCCCGCGCGCCCGACGCCGCCGGCGCGCTGGACTTCGCCGTCATGCCCGGCGCCGCCCCCGGCACCTCGGATTTCTTCGTCACCTTCACCCGCCGCCGCGCCGCCCCGGGCGCCGCATGGGTGATCGAAACCACCCCCGACCTCGCCGCCCCCGCCTGGACCAGCCTGCCGGAAGGCGACCCATCATGGACGGTGAGCAACAACGCCGACGGCCTCACCCAAACCGTCACCGTGCGCATCCCGATGACCACCGCCCGCCTCTTCGCCCGCCTCCGCCTCACGCAGGACTGAGCGCGCCAAACCCGACCACAGGGATCAGCCCAAGCAACCAACGGCTAACAAAGTGTTCGAGTCAGAAACTCCGGCGGAGCGCGTCTGCGGCGAACTGCATGTCTTGCCTCACCTGGAGGCGACTCATCCGAAGATCGGCCGATTCACCCGGCTGGCTGGCGCCATGCACGAAATGGGCGGCTTTCACCGGCCCGGGAGCGTTTTCGTCCGCGAACAGCGTTTCCAATGCGCGCCTCGCGTCCGGCATCGCGGGATTCTCCGCCGCCACCTCGGCGGCGAAAGCGGCGATGGCGGCATCGGTTCCTCCGTCGTAGTGAAGCAACGTGTAGAGCAGATCGAACGCGTCCTTGCCCTGCTGGCGGTGCAGAAAAGCCCGTAGCTTCAGGGTCAAAAACGGCCCAACCTCGCACACGCGCGCGGTGACGCGTTGCTCCGCCCCATACAAGTCCAGGCCGGTCACCGGCACCCGACGCGCGGTTTTCAGCGCGCGAACCACGCCGGGCATGACGCTGGCGGGCACGTCGTCCACCAGCCTCGTGCCGCGCGGCTGGTCGCCGTCCTCGACCAGAAAATCGACATAGACGGTGAATCCGCCGACCTCGCGTTCAAATCGACCGGAATGTTGCGCGCTCAGTCGAAAACCCTGCGCGCGCAGGTCGGTGGACAAGGTGCCATACTGCCCCGCGCTCGCGCCGAGCGAGATGCCGAAATCCACATCAAGCGTCGCCGGTCGCGGCAAGGCCCGTTCGCCCGTCGGATGCTTGCACAGGTAAAGCGGGACCATGCCGCCAAGCAGCACCAGTTCGTCATGATAATTGCCCAGGGGACTCGGCCGTAAATAAACGCGCCAAGCTGCGCCGGGATTGGATCGCCAGCCAAGGAGCCGACCAGGGAGTTTACCAGGGGTAAATGACCGCCGGCGGCGACGCCGGATCGCGATTCAAGGCCAAGCAGAATGACGTGTCTATTTTTGGCCGGGTCCCCAAGCCCGGCCAGACGGTGAGAAACGCGGGCAACGTCTGAGAGGTCGCCCGAGGATCGTAGTCGGAATACGTGTCGAATTTCATGGGCGACAGAAGATGGACGACTCGCGAAGCGCGCGCGCCTGTTCGGGTCCGCGCAGCCCCGTGTTTTGCAGATCGAGGTAAATCTGAGCGTCGGAAACCAAGGGCAAGTTGTCCACGACCCGCGTCTCGCGAAACACGCCTTCATCGACAGGAAGATGAAACCAGACGCGCCCGCCTTCGGAAACCGAACGGAGCCCCAGTGAGGCAAGCACCTCCGGTTCCGGCAGCCGGGACACGTAGAGCGAGACAAGCGGCGGCTCCGTGTAAGGATGCCGCAGCCAAGCCGCGATCCATTGGGTGAAGGCGAAGTGCGGACCGTTGGGCGCAAGCACGTCTCGCAGCCGATGCGCGAGTCGCACGGGATCTTGTTCCAGGCAATGAAACCGCTGAGTCGCGACCCTGCGTGAAAAATCGTCCGCCTCGACCCACGCGTCGAGCAGGGCGTCCGGCGACACGACGCGGTAGGATTGCAGCCGTTTACTCGCGCCCGAGCGCTCCAGCACCCCCTGCCGCTCCAGATGCGTGACGATGCGCGATACCAGGCCTGACGTCGCGCCGGTGCGCGTGATGAGTTCGGCCTGTTTCCAAGAACGATGCGGATCGGCCAGCAACGCGCGCACGATGCGAACGCTCTTGCCGACAAAAACGTTTCGCGGCTCCAGCTCGAACCGGTAGCGACGCCCATGCAACGCGGGCAACTCCACGAGCAGTCCCTGCCCGCGCAGGAAAAGCCGTCCGTTCAAGTCGGCGGCGCTGAGCCGAAGGTCACGGCAGGCCGCAAGCAGCGCCGGAGTCAAATTGGGCACGACCAGCAAACAACGCTCCGCCCCCTCGGGAAACCACTTGGCCAAATTTTGCGGAGAGGGCGTGAGTTCGTAACGGATCGAAAGAGTAAGCTTCCTCCCATCCAACGCGATTACGGCGTGCTCGGGATGGCCCGCCGGAGAAAGCTGCAGACCATCCAAACGCGGTTCGTCCGCGCTCAAGCGCCCGAACTCTGTTGCGAGTTCAGTGGCATATCGGATGGCTCTGTCCTTACTGGCTTTCACGTTCTTATCGGAAAGTGAAAATGCCACTTTCGGTAAGAACTGCAAGCAATTCTTACTCGAAGGCCCATTCTTACAGCCCGGTAAGAATGGCGCCGGCTATTGGTTTGGCACCCAATTCCAGCGGATCGTCATGTCGGGTATATATATCACACGGGCAATCCGAAGGGGGCCGGAGCGTTGTTTGATGATTTTTAATGCGATGAAGCTGGGGCGTGCTCAGTCCATCCGACAGGGAGTAGCTGATTCGAGTCGCGAGCTGTTGACTGCGGCGTGAGCGACCTCGGATCCCGGAGACGACGGTTTCCGGAGCCGATCCGTTTCGGACGGGCAGGGGTGGCAACCCGGGTAGCAGGCCAAGGTGTCCATGCGCAGGCGCTTATGATCCCAATGCCACCGGACTGAAAAGCCTTAATCGCCGAGGCGTGAATTTTTCATCAAGACACGCCAACGCGCAGAGGGACCTGCGCGTCCACCGTCGGGCCGGGGGAACGATGGAATCATCCGAATCCGGAGGGGGTCGGGTCGCTGTTTATGATTCCGAGGCGAGCAGACCACTC
>CAMLNJ010000120.1 GCA_946481225.1 uncultured Verrucomicrobiota bacterium
CGGAGACTCCGCGCCGAGGCTCCAGCCATGTCCGCCGCCTGGCATCCTTGGATTCCCCTGCCCGCGCTCGCGCTTTCGCGCGGTCGTCGGCTCGCCCCGTCCGTCCTCGCCGAGTGGCTCGACGGCGGCCAGGCCTTCCGCTGGAATCCCGCGGGCGACGGGATTTTCGAAGGCGGATGGGGCCCGCATCATCTGCGGCTGCGGCTCGGTCCCGTCACGGGCGCGCTGGAGTTTTCCGCGCCGTCCCACGCCGACCCGGCGACCGAGGCCGCCGCGGCGCTGGCCTATCTGGCCGGCCCGCCGGCCGACGAGGACGCGTTGCCATGGCGGAGCGACCCGCACCTCGCGGCCTGCCTGCGCGCGTTCCCCGGGTTGCGCATCCTGCGCCAGCCTTTCGGCGAGACGCTGCTCGGCTTCGTTTGCAGCGCCACCAAGCAGATCGTGCAGATCAAGCGCATGCTCGAGCTGCTCGCCGCGCGCCACGGGCGCCCCGTCGCGACCGGCGACGGCGGCTGGAGCCGTTTGCCCGCCTGGGACGAGCTGACGCTGGTTTCGGAAGCGCAGCTCCGCGCCTGCGGTCTCGGCTTTCGCGCGCGGCATGTGGCCGGCATCGCCCGCCGGCTCGCCGAGGAGCCCGGCTGGTTGGAGACGACGGAGCATGCCCCCTACGCCGAGGCGAAAGCTCGCCTGACGGAACTTCCCGGCGTCGGCGAAAAAGTCGCCGACTGCGTGCTCCTTTTTGGAGCGGGCCGGCTCGAGGCCTTTCCCGTGGACACCTGGATCGTCAAGGCGATGGAGCGCCGCTACGGCCTCGCCGGCTGGAAACCCGCGCAGATCTCCCACTTCGGCCGCGTGCATTTCGGCGCGCAGGCGGGCCTCGCGCAGCAGTATCTGTTCGCGTTCGAACGAGCCGCGGGCCGCTGACAAAGGCCGCGGCGAAGTGTAACAGGATGGGGCGGCCTCCTGATTGCCCTCCTCACCCGCTTCGATAAGATGGGCCGCGGACCCGAAATCGCCGACGCGCGCGCCAATTTAACCCGCGCCCGGCCCGGAAAGGCCCGCCAAGCCATGGACACCCTGATTCCATTCCCCCTGCCCTCGGACACCGACGATCCCGCGCGGACCCGCGAACTCATCGCCCGCCGCGCCGAGGAAATCTGGCGTTCGCTGGGCTGCCCCGAGCACCAAGACCTCCCGATCTGGCTCGAGGCCGAAGCCGAGATTCGCGCCACGCGCGAACGCTCGTTCCGTCACCCACACCTGCCGCTCGCCCAATAGGCGGGCTCCGCCCACCTCGACCCAAGCCGACCATGCTCTCCAAATTCTCCATCGATTACGTGGCGCTCCCGCAGCACCACTCGCGCACGCTCACCCACCACACCGACGATCCCGTCGCCGCCGAAGAGTTTCTCATGCACTTGCTCGCCGCGCACGCCCGCATCCTCGAGATTCGCCACGAAGGCACCGTCCTCAACCCGGTTCAACAGGACCGGATGCTCAAGATCGCCGCGGAACGCGTCGCATCCGACATGCTCCGCGACTCGCTCAGCCTGAACGCCGCCGATGTCCGCGCGCGCTTCGGCCTCGCCGCCTGAAACGCCGGTTCCAGGAAACCACCGTTGGGATCAGCCATGGGGGCGTGCGCTTGGCCGCGCCCCCCTAGGGGAGGTGTCCGTCCCCGCGCCCGCGGCCATGGAGCGGCCCGCCGATCCACGGGCGGAGGGACCCGCCCGTCCACCAAGGTCCAAAAACGCTCGGGGGTGGTATATCCATCGACGCGTCGCCCCGACGATGCGGCTGTTGCTCCTTCGCCAACGGCTCCGGACAAACGCTCCGGAACGTGCCTCGCTAGCCACCGGAGGCCGTGACCATGCGCTCGGTCTCGGCCACGAGAGACTCCACCTCGTCGGGGTTGATCTCCAGGCGCATCAACTGCCGCAGGGCCTCCCACAAGGGATACACGAAGCTGCGCGCCGCGCCGCCGCCGCCGCCGGCGAGAGCCGCCTCGGCGGCATAGGCCGCGCGCGCCGACGCGGCCGCCATGTCGAGCTGCGAAAGCAGCTCCGACACCAGCCGGCGCACCGCGTCCGCGTCCAGACGCGCCCATTGCCCGACCTGCGGGCCGAACTGGGGCTCGGGCTGGCGCTTCAGAGTGTCGGCGCCCATGTCCAAGGTGCGGCGCTGCAAATCGGCGACCCGGTTGAAAAACAAAAACTCGTAGTCGAGCAGCGCGCCCCACTGCCGCGCCGGCATGAGACATTCAAACGCGGCCGCGTGCGCCGCCAGCGTCACGCCGGTGGGCACCGCGCTCAGGGTCGCCTGCACCATGCCCAAGGCGGCCCGCAAGCCGGCGACGCGTTGGTCGAAGCGAAACACCGAGCGCTGCCAATCATCCGGGAAACGATGGGTCGCGAGGCCAAGCACGTAGGCGGGCTGACCGTCGCGCAGGAAAGTCTCCAAATCGTCCTCCACCCAGGCGCGAAGCTTCGGCTGCGCCGCGCTCACCTGCTGCAAGCCGCGGCTGAGCGCGGCGAGCGACTCGGTGGCACCGGCTTCGCGAGTCTGGAAGTCGCTGCGCGTCGGCTTGGCGTGCAAAAACAAAAAAGGCGGCCGGGTCTTGCGCAGCTCCTCCGCCTCCGCCTCGACCTGGCGCAACGCCGTCTCGATGTGGGCGCGGGTGATTTCCAGGCAGACCTCTCGCTTCAACAAATCCCGCAAACGCACCGGCAGCTGTCCGATCTTGGGCGGCGCGGCGGCGAACGGGGAAGTTGTCTTTAGCTCCATGGAGGCGGCGGGGGTTAGCTTATCGCAGGCCAGCGGAAGCCTCGGCATAAGGGCTTTTCCCCAACAAGGGTCAAGCCCCGCGCGACTAAGGAAAATTTCCCAGAAACCCCGCTGAGCGAGATTTACAAATTCCTAAACGCCTCCTGCGAAGCAGATACGATCCGATGCCACCCGGGACGCGAGATCGCGGCTAGGCGGCGAGCGAGGGATAGTCCGTGTAACCGGCGCGAGAGGCGATGGCGTAAAAGGTTTTCTCATCCGGCTGGTTGAGCGGAGCGTTTCTGAGGAAGCGGATCGGAAGATCCGGGTTGGCGAGAAAGGGAACGCCGTAGGCGATGGCGTCGGCCAAGCCTTCGCGGATCGCGGCCTCGCCGGCGTCGCGCGTGAAACCGCCGTTGCGAACGAGCGCGCCGGAGAAATGCCTGCGAGCGATCTTCGCGAGTTCGCGTTCGGCCGGACGGTCGTGGTGGTCGTGACGCAGCTCGACGAAGCCGAGTCCGCGCTTCTCGCTTTCGATGGCGACATGCTCCACGAGCGCGGCCGGATCGGAGTCGGTCATGTCGTTGAAGGGAACGAGCGGCGAGATGCGCAGGCCGACACGGCCGGCGCCAAAAACGGAAATGGCCGCGTCGACGACCTCGAAGAGCAGGCGGGCGCGATTCGAGATCGAACCGCCGTAGGCGTCGGCGCGGTCGTTCACGCCGTCGCGAAGGAACTGGTCGATGAGGTAGCCGTGCGCGCCGTGAACTTGCACGCCGTCAAAGCCGGCGAGTTTCGCGTTCTCCGCGGCTCGGCGGAATGCCTCGACGATGTCCGGGATCTCCTCGATGCGGAGCGCGCGCGGCGCCGGGTAAGGCTGCTTGCCCTCGGGCGTGTGGATGTGGTCGCCCCGGAGCGGCTTGCTCGATGAGGAGATCGGCTGCGCGCCCTTGTTGAGCGCGGGATGCGTGGCGCGGCCGGGGTGCCAGATTTGCAGATAAATGCGACCGCCCGCGGCGTGGACGGCGTCGGTCACGCGGCGCCAGCCCGCGACGTGCGCGGGCGAGTGGATGCCGGGTTGATGCGGCCAGGCCTGCGCATCGGCGGCGACCATCGTGGCCTCGGCGATGAGCAGGCCGGCCGAGGCGCGCTGGCCGTAGTATTCTGCCATGAGTTCGCTGGGCACGTTGTCGGCGTGGGCGCGCACGCGGGTGAGAGGCGCGAAGAGGACGCGGTTCGGGATGGAGAGCGAACCGAGCTGGAAGGGAGTGAGGAGCTGCATGGAAATTTTCGGATTAAGATTTTTAACCACGGAGGGCACGGAGGACACGGAGCGAAGAAGAAGAAAAAGACCTCTGTTTGCCTCCTCCGTGCTCTCCGTGTCCTCCGTGGTTAGATTTTCAGAGCGGCTGGTCCTGGCGGGCGGTGTCGGCGAGGATTTGCACGATCTGGTCGCGCGTGATCGGGCCGAGGGCGTCGATGGACAGGCCGTCGCCGTAGGTCTTCACCGTGTAGGCGGCGATGTTTTGGAGATCGACCGGCGTGAAACCGAGCGAGGCGGCTGACTGGCGGAGGCCGTTCGCGGCGAGCCAGCGCTCGAACTTCTCCACAAAGCCCGCGGCGCGCGTGGCGGCGTCGCCTTGGATATTGAAGATGCGCTCGCCGAGCTGCGCGAAACGCTGCGTCGCGCGACCGTGCGTGAGCAGCCAGCGGAAATAGGCGGGGAAAATCGTCGCGAGGCCGCGGCCGTGCGCGAGCTCGGGACGAACGCCGCTCATCGCGTGCTCGATCGAGTGCATCGGGTAGCCGCTGTCGGAACGGCCCGCGGATTGGAGGCCGCCCAGCGCAAGCGTCGAGGCCCAGAGCAGTTGTCCGCGGAGCTCTTCGTCGCCAAGGGCGGCGAGTTGCTTCGGGAGCGTCTCGATCACGGTGAGCATCACCGCCTCGGAGTGGCGGTCGGCGAGCGGCGAGGCGGAATCGCCGAGGAGGTAGTTTTCAAAGACGTGGCTCAGGATGTCGGCCGCGCCGTCGGCGGTGACGGTCGCGGGCACGGCGACGGTGTGGCGCGGGTTGAGCCAGGAGACGCGCGGCTTCAGGAACTCGTGGCCGAGAACGGATTTTCCGCGCGAGACGCGATGTGAGATCACGCTGTAGGGCGTGACCTCGCTCGCGGTGGCCGCGGTCGTGGGCACGCAGGCGAGCGGAAGCGCGGCGGTGAACTTGCCGGCTTTGGCGCCGCCGAGCGTGTAGGGCCAGACATCGTCGGCGCCGGGCGTGGCGGCGAGGGCCGCGATGCCCTTGGCGGCGTCCATCGCGGAGCCGCCGCCGACCGCGACCACGAAGTCGGCTCCGGCGGCGCGGAGCTCGGCCGTGGCGCGGTTGATCGTGGCGGCCTCGGGGTTAGGCTCGATGCCGGAGAAGTGCGTGACCCTCACGCCGGCGTCGGTGAGGAGCTTGGTGACCTCGGCAAGATAACCGAGGCGCACGACGGAGCCGGAACCGGTGACGACGAAGGCGTGTTTTCCGAGGGTGGCGGCGACGGTGGCGAAGGCCGCGCCTTGGTCCGCGCCGAAGAAGAGTTTCGTGGGAATGTGGAGGGAGAACGAGTGCATGGCGAAAAAAGGGACGGAGCGCAGAAGCAACGGAGCCGCAAGTGGCGGCGTTAGAGCGGGGCAAGCGAGGAACGCGGTCCAGTGGCGGGCGATGTGTTTTCCCAACCGCCGCCGAGGGCGCGGATGAGCGAGGCGGCGGCGACCAGGCGCTGGCCGCGGAGGCGGGCGAGCGCGCGCTCGGCGTCGAGGGCGGAGCGCTCGGACTCGACCACTTCGAGGTAGCTCACGGCGCCGGCGTCGTAACGGATGCGCGAGAGATCGGAGGCGCGACGCGCCGCGACCGCGGCTCGTTCGGTGGCGCCGGTCTGCTCGGCGAGGAAACGCGTGGCGGCGAGGGCGTCGCGCACATCCCGGAAGGCGACGAGCACGGACTGGCGGTAACGCGCGGATTGTTCGGCGAAGGCGGCTTCGGCGCGGGTGAGGGTGGCGCGGTTGCGACCGCCTTGGAAGAGGGGCAGGTAGAGCTTCGGACCGAAGCTCCAGACGCGGGTGTCACCGGAGAGAAGGTCGGAGAAGTCGGAGCTTTCCCAACCGGCGCTTCCGGTCAGCGCGATGGTCGGGAAAAACGCGGCGCGGGCGATGCCGATGCGAGCCGAGGCGGCGTCGAGGGTGAGATGCGCGGCGAAGATGTCGGGCCGGCGCTGGAGCAGATCCGAGGGAAGATCGGCCGGGATCGCGGGGGGAGGAGGCAGGCAGGAAGCCTGCGCCGCCACGGCAGCCGGATCGCGCGATCCGAGGAGAGCGGCGAGAGCGTGGCCGAGAGTGGCGGCGCGTCGGGAAACGGCGGCGAACTCGGCCTCGGCGATCGCGAGCTCGGTGTCGGCGCGGGCGAGATCGAGCGGGCTGCTCGTGCCGATCTCGGCGCGGTCGGCGATGATGCGGCGGGCGTCGCGGCGGGTGACGACGCTGCGTTCGACGATGACGCGCTCGAGCTCGGTGGCGCGAAGCGTGTAGTGGGTCTGCGCGACCTCGGCGGAGAGGCTGACGCGCGCGGCTTCGAAGGTGGCTTGCGCGGCCCCGGCCTCGGCACGAGCGGCTTTCGTGGACTTGCGGACGCGGCCCCAGAGGTCGAGTTCCCAAGTGGCGACGCCGGGTAGGCGGGCGTAGTCGGAGGCGCGGTAGTTGTTGTCGAGATTGCGCTGGCGCGCGGCGGAGGCGTCGACCGCGACCTGCGGGAAGAAGTCGGCGCGCGCCGCGCCGGCGAGAGCGCGGGCTTGGTCGACGCGCGCGGCGGCGGCCTGGAGGTCGGGGTTCTCGGCGAGAGCGCGGTCGATCAGCGCGGAGAGCGCGGGGTCGGCAAAGACGGAGAACGAGGCGGCCGCTTCGTTGGCACGAAGCGGGAGCACAAGGGCGAAGGCGGCCAGGAGGAGAGCGAGTTGCATGGGACGGATTTTTTAGCCACAAAGAACACAAAGAGCGCAGAGAGGCGGCGGACGGAGGGGATCTTTGCGTTCTCTGCGTTCTTTGTGGCCAATTGGTTTAGGCTTGGGTCGGAACGGTCTGGACGACGGGCAGACTGGAAGCCTGCGTTACTTTGGCGCGGCGCTGGAGGAGCACGTAGAAGACGGGCGTGAGGAAGAGGCCGAAGATCGTGACACCGATCATGCCGGAGAAGACCGCGATGCCCATGGCCTGGCGCATCTCGGCGCCGGCCCCCGTCGCGGCGGCGAGAGGATACACGCCGGCGATGAAGGCGATGCTCGTCATGAGGATCGGGCGCAGGCGGAGCCGCGCGGCTTCGAGCGCGGCCTCGACCGGGCTCGCGCCTTCCTCCTCCTGCTTCTTGTGGGCGAACTCGACGATGAGGATCGCGTTTTTCGCGGCGAGGCCGACGAGCACGACGAGGCCGATCTGGGTGAAGATGTTGTTGTCGCCGCCGGTCAGCCAGAGGCCGACGAAGGCGGAGAGGAGCGTGAGCGGCACGATCAGGAGAATCGCGAAGGGCAGCTTGAAGCTCTCGTATTGCGCGGCGAGGACCATGAACACGAGGAGCACGGCGAGCGGGAACACGAGGTAGCCGGCGGTGCCCGCGAGGTTCTTTTGGTAGGTGAGCTCGGTCCACTCCATCACGAGGCCGGGAGGCAGAACCTCGGCGGCGACTTCGGCGATGGCACGCTCGGCCTGGCCGGAGCTGTAGCCGGCGGCGGGCACGCCGGAGAGATCCGAGGCGGGATAACCGTTGTAACGCATGACGCGGTCGGGGCCGTAGGTCTCCTTCACCTGCACGAGGGTGGAGAGCGGGATCATGCCGCCGGCGGCGTTGCGCGTGCGGAGGAGGCCGATGTCGGAGGGCTCGTCGCGGAAGGGCGCGTCGGCCTGGACGACGACCTGGTAGGTGCGGCCGAAGCGGTTGAAGTCGTTCACGTAGATCGAGCCGAGGTTGGCCTGCAT
>CAMLNJ010000121.1 GCA_946481225.1 uncultured Verrucomicrobiota bacterium
CGGCGCGGGCCGCGTCCGTGCCCGCCCCCAGCGAATCCAGATAATCGAGCAGATCCTCGCCGCGTTCGCCGCCCCCCGAGAAAAGCCCTGCGTAGGAAGGCATGCGGGACCCGGGCGAAACTTCCCGAGGCGAGAGAAGGTGCGCGCGGTTCCACTCGCGGGAACGACGGTTGCCCACGTTCAACAAGTCCGGCCCTTGGCGCCGGTTGCCAAAAAGCGGCGGCTGCTCCCGCAACAACTCCTCGAGCGGCCTGGCCGGCCCCCAGCGCACGACGTCCTTCGTGCCCGGACGCACATACTGCGAGTGGCAATGGATGCAGCCCTCCGCGATGTAAACCTCGCGCCCCCTCAGGATGGCCGCCTCGTCCGCGCGAAGATCCGAGGGTGAAGCGATGGCGGCCAGACCGCCGGCCAGCGCGAGCAACGCGACGCGGGCGCCGCCGGAGGCGCCTCGCATCCACCACAGCCCGCCCGCGACGGCCCCCAACGCGACGACGCCGAACCAGTCCGGCACGCCGTGCAGATCCTGCGCCATCCCGATGCCGAGGGCGGAACCGCCCCACCCCGCCACCGCGTAAATCAGCGCGGCCGTCCGCGGCTCCCCGGCGCGGGCGGGAACATAGACGAGCGCCGCCGAATACAGCGAAACCCCCGCCACATAGAGAATCTCCGCGCCCTCGTTCCCGATCCACCGGCACGCGGCCGCCAACGACACGGCCGCCGCGGCCGTCACCCACCCGGCCCGGCCTCGGTCGAGCATCCAACCGCCGATCACCGCGGCCACGAAATGCGCCGCCGCATTTCCGCCCAGGGTCCACGCCCCGCGCCAGGCCGAGGCCTTCAGGACTTCCGTATGCTGGATGATGTAGAAGGCCGCGGAATCCATCCACACGAGCGCGAGGAACACGAGGACCCAGCCGCCCGGCCCGCGCCTCTCCGCGGCAAACTCCTCCGTCGCGCCCAGCGGCCCGGCGATCCACGCTCCCGCAAGCACCGCGACGATCGCGCAGAACGACTGGGCCACGGGTGAAGCCTCGAAGACGACCGGCACGTTGCAAAACGCGTAAGCCGCCCCCGTTCCCAGTCCGGCCGCGAGCCCCAGCCTCCGCCGCCCGACGATCGCACGCAGCCCCGTCGCCAGCGTCACCGTGGCGCCGCCCAACGAAACCCCCACCCCCGCGCCCGCGAGCGCGAGCCCCGCCGCGCCCAAGCCCCGCGCCCCCACCGCGCCGCCCGCCGCGACCGCGCACCACAGCAACCAGCCAGCCAGCCGGGCGCCCCACCGCGCACGCTGAAAGAACCGCGCCGCGAGCACGCTCCCCGCCGCGCCACCCGCACCGAGACCGCCCATGACCAGACGAAGCCCCGCCCCGTCCCCCGCCACGGGCCTCGCCAGCTCGATAAAGGCGAATTCCGCGAAGAGGAGAAAGTAGACGTAGGTCGCCGCCACCAACGCCGCGCCGCGCCAGATCCCGTCCCGCCGATCTGGGTCATTCATCGTCCCACCCTCCGCGTCGCAGCAACCACAGCTGGACCGCCGCCAAGGCTCCATCCGTCAACGCCACCACGATCCATCGCGGCTCCAACGAAGCCGCCGCCACCGCAACCGCGCAATACCCGCCCGCCGCGACGCGAAACAGGATGGTGATCGCCAGCGTCTCGCGCAGCCGCCCCGCGCCGCCGCGCGCGAACGCGACGAGATAAGAAGCGCCCACTGCCCCGACGAAAGCCCCCACCCAGCGCAAAAAGACCAAGGCCTCCGGCCCCGGCGCCGCGACTTGCATCGCGCCCAGAGTGAGCGAAGGCGCGACGAGCAGCCCCAGCCCCGTGGCCGCGTCCATTCCGCCCGCCACCCAGGCCAGACCGCGCGCGATCTTCAAGGTCCTCATCGGCTCGCCTCCATCGCCCGGTCCGCGTTCGCCTCCCGCCACGCCAGCGCGGCGGCCGCCGTCATCGCGATCCCCGCCGCCAGGCGGCCCGCGAAAATCCAGCGCGTCCATTCCGCGCCGTGGAAAAGCTCCGCCGGATGCTCCGCCTCGGTCATGCCAAGCGCCAACATCAACCCGACATACGCCACGCAGCCAAGCTGCCAGATGCGGAACACGGCCCGCCCGCCGATCGGATGCCCCGGACACAGCTCGTTCAGCACGACGAAATTCACCGAGGTCAAAAAGCCCGCCATCGCCAGATGCGCGTGGGCCACGAGCGCATGGGTGAATTTTCCCGCCTCCGAAAATCCGGGTAAAAACGAGAGCCATCCGTCGGTCACCAGCAGGACCCACCACACGCCGGCCGCCGCCGCCCAGCGCGTCGACGCCGCGCTCCACTCCCACCCGCGGCCGTGCAGCCAGAGCAAAGGCATCCAAAGCAGCAGCAAGCCGAGGCCCGCGATCTGCCCGGCCGCATGATGCGAGGCGTTGCCCCGCTCCAACATCCCGCAAACCACGAAGGAGACGATCAGCGCCCACCAGAACCACGCCTCCCGCCGCCCCTCGCGCCGACGCACGCCGAGCAGGATCGGCAACAGACCGAGCACCGCCACTATCCCGAGCGTGGAGCCGAGCAGCGAGGCCCCCGTCGCTCCGCCGCTGTCCGGATTGGCCGCGGGATAAACCTCCCGCCCGGCCGCCCAATAAAACAGCGCGGGCACCACGCCTAGCATCGCCAAAAGCCCGGCCGCCACGCGCCAGCGAGCCGTCCCCCGGCGCCCGCGTCCCCACCACAGATGCGCGGCGAGCAGCGCCCACGACACGGACATCGCGAGCGCGGGCAGGACGCGCGCCCATCCCGACCAATCGAGAAACAGCTTCCCGCTCGCGCGCCCGCCTATCCACGCGACCGCGCCGAGCGTCAGCGCGCCCGACCACGCCCGCAGAGCCAAGCGCGCGTGCGCGGGAGCGGAGAGATGGCGCGGCTCCAGACACGCCGCCAGAAGCGCCCCGACCAGAGGCAAGGCGCACCAACCGTAGAGTTGACCGTCGAGATGCACCGGCATCCAGCGCCCGTAGCCGAGCGCCGGCACCCCGCCGCCCAGCCCCGGCCACACCAGGAGCGCGGCGAGATAGAGCCCCGCGAGATTTGCGACGAGCAACCAGCCCAGCGCATGCCGCCGAACCGCGCGCGCGACCTCGAACTCGAACACCGCGCCCTTCACACTTCCTCCACCCGCCCCCGGCTCATCCGCAGGACACGATCGCAGGCCTCGGCGAACCGGCGTTCATGGGTGCAAAGCAAGACCGCTACCCCCTCCGCCCGCGCCAGCTCCTGAAGCAACGAAAAGATCTTTTCCCCCGTCTGCTCGTCGAGCGAGCCCGTGGGCTCGTCCGCCAGAAGCAGACGCGGCGAGTTCATGAGCGCCCGACAGATCGCGACGCGCTGCCGCTCGCCTCCCGAAAGATCCTGCGCGCGATGTCGCAGCCGGTGATCCAGCCCGACTCGCTCGGCCAACTCGCGAACCCGCTTCGCCATCGCGGAGGGCGCGACCCCGAGGGCGAGCGCCGGCACGCGGATATTCTCCTCCACCGTGAGGTCCGGGATCAGGTTGTGGAGCTGGAAAACGAAACCCAGCCAGTGGCGTCGCAAACGCAGGCGCTCCGCCTCTCCGCTCGGATCGAGGCCGCAGATTCGCAGCTCGCCGCGGTCCGGGGCGTCCAGCCCGCCGAGCAGATGCAACAGCGTGCTCTTGCCTGAGCCTGAGGCGCCCCACAAAGCCACCAGCTCCCCGGCGCGCACCGCGAGCGAGGCGCCCCGCAACACCTCCACCCGGCCGTGGTCGTGGCTTTTCCAGACCTCGCGCGCCTCGGCAAGAATCTCGCCGTGCGCGCGGTGGTTCGAACGGGATCGCTCATTCATAGCGCAGGGCCTCCGCGGGTTGGATCCTGGAAGCGTGCCACGCCGGATAAAGCGCCCCCGCCAGCGCCGTCAGGAAAGCCGTGCAAACGACGCCGGCCACCACCGGTCCCGTCACGCGGGCTTCCAGGTAGCCCTGCATGTCCGGTATCCGCGAGAGCAACGCGAGCACCGCCGCTCCGAGGCCGGCCCCCAGCACCAGGCCGGCGGCGGCGAGCACCATCGATTCGGCGATCACGAGCGCCCCGATCTGCCCGGACGCGAAGCCGCACACGCGCAGCACCGCCAGCTCGCGAATGCGCCCGAAGACGGAAAGCAGCATCGTGTTCGCCACCCCGAGGCCGCCGAGCACGAAGGCGCAGACGCCCACCGCCCAGGCAGTGACATGGAGGATCTTGAAGCTGCTGTAACTCTGGCTGAACTCCCGGTTCTCCAGCGCCATCACCCCCGACTGCTCCGCCTCGAGCGCCGCCTTGAAGTCCCCGCCCCGGGAACGATCCCGCAGTTTCACGGAGACGATCGAAGCCGTGTCCTCGCGGTGGAAAAACGCCTGGGCGTCCGCTATCGGCATGAAAACGCCGCCGTCCTCGAAACCGTTCTCGGTGCGGAGAATCCCGCCGACCACGAACTCGCCGCGGCCTATCTCCACCCGTTGCCCCGCCTTCGCGTCGAGAAACTCGGCCGCCCGCGTCCCGAGAAACACCTCCCCCTTTCGCGACCCAAACCCGGCCGCCGAACCCGCGATCCACTTCGCCCGGCCCAGGCGCGGATCGTCCGCCTCGATGCCGAAGCAGGTGATCACCGGATGCCCCTCCGCGGACACGAGGCCGAAGAGCATCGCGTGCGCCTCGGCGACCTCGGGCCGCGCGCGCACCGCCGCGAGCTGCGCGGGCGTCACCGAGCTGAAGAAAAGATCCGACACCTTGCGCTCGAACACGAGGTAGTCGCTGTCGGTGTTGAGAATCCGCTCGAACATGCCGATGGCGCCATGCACCACGGCGAGGATCGCGAGCATCGCCGCGACCCCGAAGGCGATGCCCGCCACGCCGATGAGCGCGCGCAGGCGGTGCCGACGGAGATTCGTGAACGCGAGGGAAAGATAGCGCAGGCGGGTCGTCATCGAAGAAGACGCGGTCGGTTCAGGCCGCGGCCAACGCCTCCACGGCGGCGACGGAGCCGCGATGCGCGACGGCGAAAATCTCCTCCTGGAAACGCCGCAGATAACCCCAGCGCACGTCCCGCGAGACGAGCCGCCCAACCGCGCCGGAAGCCAGCCGGGCGAGCCGCTCCACGCGCCCCCCGGCCGCGCGCACGCCGAGCGAGATGGCCAGATTGGGACGCGCGAACAGGCCGTCTCTGCCGACCGTCTTCCCCGTCTCGGACTGGGAGCGAAGCACGTCGCAAAGATCGTCCATCGCCTGGAAGGACAAGCCCCAGTAGACGCAGAGCCGCTTGAGCTCCCGCCGTTCGTCCGGTCCCGCGTCTCCCGCCAGCGCGGGAAGAAACACCGCCAGCCAGAAAAGCGCGCCGGTCTTCGCCGCGGCGATCCTGGCCACGGCGCGGGCTCCTCCGCCCGATTCGCCGAAACGCAGATCCGCCGCCTGCCCGTCGACCAGACCCGCAGGACCCAGGCAGGCGTCGACGCAGACGATGGCCTGGATGCGCACCGCCGGGTTTTTCTCCGCGAAGGCGAAACCGACGAGCGCGTAGGCCCGATTGATCAAGGCCAGCGCCGCCAGGATGGCCGTCGCCTCGCCATGAAGCTTGTGCACGCAGGGAAGCCCCCGCCGCGTGGCGGCGTCATCCATGCAGGGGAGATCGTCGAGGAGCAGGGACGCCGTGTGAAAATACTCCACCGCGCAGGCGAGCTGCAACGCCGCGCCCTCGCCCAATCCGTGGACGCGGGCCGCCTCGAGGGTCAGGCGCGCGCGGACGAGTTTGCCCGGCTCGCCGGTCGCCTGCGTGATCGCGGCCTCCAAACGAGGTTCAAGACGGGGACCGATCGGTGCGAAATCCCGCAGCGCGGCCGCGAGCGGATCGAAGGAATGGGTAAGCGCGACCATGACGAAAAATATGGAGGAGTTTTGCGGAGGTTTTTTTGTCCGCGGAATCAGCGATTCCCCGCGGCGACGACGCCTTGGAGGTGAAAGGCGACCCGCACCGCGGGATCGACCTTCAGCACGAGGAATTTCTTTATCACCGGGAGGCCGAAATCCCGCGTATCGAGCGTCGCCTCGCCATCGATGGCGAAACGCCCGTCATCGTGGAAGACCGACACCGGAAACCGGATCTCGCGCGCCAGGTCGTGCAACCGGAGCGTGCCGGCGGCGGTCAACCGCCCGTCTTCGCCGCGGGTGATCGACGCGAGCGTGAAGACGCCATCCGGATGATGTTCGGTATCCTGCCACGCGTGCATCTGCTCGTCGCGGTCCGCCTTGCCGGTCTTAACGTCGGCGAAGCGAAAAGCGAAACGCGCCGAAACCACCTCGCCCTTCGCGGGCTCGACGCAAATTTCCGCCTGGTAGGCCTCGAGTTTGCCGACAAAGGAATCGACCGTGGCCTTCACCGCGATGTCCACGCTCGAGCGGTCGGGATCGATCCGCAACGGCGCCACCTCCCCCCGGCACGCAAACGCCGCGACGGTCGCCAGTAGGGCAAGAAATCCGGATTTCATCATCCGAGCCTAGCCGACGCGCATGAACCCAACATGAACCCAAGGTTAATTTTTGTTCATGAAAGCCCGCCCGGCTTGGTTTCAAACGGCGAACGGGTAACGGTGGCGCGTCGCCCGTCCCTCATGTCAGCCCTCCACCACGGCTCCGCCCCCGCGCCCGCGGACCTCCCGTGTCCGCGAAAAGTCGCCACGGGCTTCCGCAATCCCGGGCGCCACGAGGATCGCACCTGGTTGGACGTGCTCCGCTGGAAACTGAAGGGCGGCGCCCCGCGATGGCCGGCGCGAATCCCGCTCGCGCCTCGCGACGCCCCATCCGCGCCCGAGCGAGGACTCGCCGTGACCGCGGTCGGCCACGCGACTTTCCTCATTCAAACTCCGACGCTCGCGCTTCTTACCGACCCCGTCTGGAGCGACCGCGTCGGTCCCTTCGGCCGTTTCGGTCCGCGTCGCGCGCAAGCGCCCGGCGTCCCCTTCGAGGCGCTGCCTCCCATCGACGCGATCCTACTCAGCCACGACCACTACGACCACTGCGATCTCCCCACCCTGCGCCGCCTTGCCCGTGCGCATCCGCGCGCGGTTCTGATCACCCCGCTCGCCTTCGCCGACCTCGCCCGCCGTGCCGGCTTCGCCGCCCCGCGCCATGTGGAGCTCGACTGGTGGCAAAACACCGCCCTCGCGCCAGCCGCCTCTTCCTCGCTCCCCGCTCCTCGCTCCCTGCTCCTTTCCGCCACTCCCGCGCGCCATTGGAGCAACCGCCTCTCGGGCAAACGCAACCAGCGCCTTTGGTGCGGCTGGCATCTCGACACCCCGGAGGGCTCGCTGCTTTTCACCGGCGACACGGCCTACGACCCCGACATGTTTCCCGCGATCCGTCGTCAACTCGGCGCGCCGGATCTGGCGCTGATCCCGATCGGGGCCTACGCGCCGCGCTGGTTCATGCGCGAACAGCACTGCGATCCGGAGGAGGCGGTGCAAATCCACCTCGCCCTCGGCGCCCGCCGCAGCCTCGGCATGCACTGGGGCGTTTTTCCGTTCACCGACGAGCCGCGAGACGAACCGCCCGCCCGCCTGGCCGCCGCCGTGCGCGCGGCGGGTTTTCCACCCGACGCGTTCATCCCCGCGGAAACGGGCGTGGGAATTCGAGTGGAGGGCGCGTCTCGGCTCACCGCCACTCGTGGCGCGGGTAGCGGCGGCTGAGCTCCGCCTTCACCTTCGGATACATGTCGCGCCAGAAACTGG
>CAMLNJ010000122.1 GCA_946481225.1 uncultured Verrucomicrobiota bacterium
CTTCGGAGAACGGTGAATCGAACGCGCGGAAGCGGCGGATGTTTTCTGGCGGCGAGTCCGGATCCTCGACGGTGACGGTGCGCAACTTCCCGGTTGGGCCGTCCTTTGCCAAGGCGGTGCCACTCCAAAATTCACGCACGGTTTCCGCCGAAGAACGCACAACTCCCACCGCGTTCGCGGAGGGCGTATGGGATTTGGATCATCGGCCGCGGCCCAAGATCGAGGGCAGGCATGACCTCGATCAATATGGTCGCGAAGATCCGAACGAATCAGGGCGGCGGCCGTCCGGCCCCGATAATTGAAGTGCGAGTGAAAGCTTCCGTCGCGTCGCTTGGTCTTGCCAAGGGGACGAGACGAGGCGTGATGACTTACGTCAGTTTGAATGTCCGGAAACTTCCTCGGATTTCCTCGGGCAAGGTAGAACTCTGGGTGGAACCTTCTGTTTTTCCCAGGGCGCTCCTGGTTAAGTTTCTGGTTCTTAAGGTCCCCGTAGCTCAAGTGGATAGAGCGGTCGTTTCCTAAACGACTGATCCGTGTTCGACTCACGGCGGGGACACCATTTCCGGGCGCGTCGGGCGACGCCGGGCGCGAAAGGCGCTTGGTTTTTGACCCTTGCGGCGCTCCGCCTCCCTCCCAACCTGCCTCGCACGATGCCCAACAGCTTCGGACACCTTTTCCGCATCACCACCTGGGGCGAGAGCCACGGTCCGGCCATCGGCGTGACCATCGACGGCTGCCCGCCTCGCCTGCCCATCGGCGCCGCCGAGATCCAGGCCGAGCTCGATCGCCGCCGCCCCGGTCAGAGCGACATCAGCACCCCGCGCAAGGAGGCCGACACGGTCGAAATCCTCTCGGGCGTCTACGAGGGCATGACCACCGGCACCCCCATCTCGATGTTGGTGCGCAACACGGACCAGCGTTCTTCCGCCTACAACGAGATGAAGGCGGCCTTCCGCCCCTCTCACGCCGACTTCACCTACCAGACCAAATACGGCATCCGCGACCCCAACGGCGGCGGTCGCAGCTCGGCGCGCGAGACCATCGGTCGCGTGGCCGCCGGCGCCATCGCGAAAAAAATCCTCGCGAGCGGCGGGCTCGAGATTCGCGCCTACATCACGCGCATCCACGACATCGCCGCGCCCGTCGAATCGCTGGTCGAATTTCCCACGTTGGAGCAAATCGAGGCCACGGCGGTGCGTTGCCCGCACGGGGAGACCGCGGCGAAAATGATCGAGCGCATCAAGGCCGTGCGCAGCGAGGGCGACTCCGTCGGCGGCGTCATCCAGTGCCGCGTGCGCGGCGTGCCGGTCGGGCTCGGCGAACCCGTCTTCGACCGTCTCGAGGCCGATCTCGCCAAGGCCATGCTTTCGCTGCCCGCGACGAAGGGCTTCGAGATCGGGAGCGGCTTCGCGGGCGCCACCCTGCGCGGCTCCGAGCACAACGACCTTTTTGAAAACCGCGACGGACGCATCCGCACCGTCACCAACCGCTCCGGCGGCGTGCAGGGCGGCATCAGCAACGGCGAGGAACTGGTGTTCAACGTCGCCTTCAAGCCCACCGCCACGATCCTCCAGTCTCAGAAGACCGTCGATCTCGCCGGTCAGCCGACCGAGCTGATGGGCAAGGGCCGCCACGATCCCTGCGTCGTGCCGCGCGCCGTGCCGATCGTGGAGGCGATGACGGCGCTGGTGTTGCTCGACCATTGGCTGCGCGACGCGGCGCAGAACCGGACCTTCGAATTCTGATCCGATCCCTTTCAACGCCGCGAATGGACGCGAACGAACACGAATGCCGGGTAACCGACCCTGATCTCGCTCCGGCCCCGCGTCCGTCCGTCCGGGCCTTCGCCTTGGTTTTCCTTCGCGTCCGTTCGCGTTAATTCGCGGTTTCCTTCCTCTTTTCTTTTCCATGTCCGAAGTCGCCTCCGACCTTAGCCAACTTGTTTACGTGATCCTCGGCGCGCCCGGTTCGGGGCGGCGCGAGGTGTTGGCCGACCTCATCGCGGACGGCCTCGATCCGGTGGAGGAGCGCGCGCACGTTTACCTGCCCGCCGGCGAGGCTCCTCAGGCGGAGGACGAGAAAATCGGGGCGACCTCCACCACGCGCATGGCGTGGAACTCCGAGCTGCAACTTCTCGTCGCCGACGCGCCGCCGGCGGAGGCGACGCACATCTTTATCATGCTCGACGGCCGCGTGAATCCGGTCGACCAGCTCGAAGCGCTAAAGCCTTGGCTCGCCGCCCACTCGCTGCCCGTCGCGCGCATTCTCACGGTGGTGCATTGCCAGCTTTTGGAGAAGAATCCGGCGCTCCAGCCCTGGTTCGACGCGTGTATCCACTTTTCCGACGTGGTGTTGCTCAACCGTCGCGAGGGCGTCGCGAACAAGTGGATGAGCGAGTTCCGTCGCCGCTACGAAGATCAATACATGCCTTGCGTGTTCGAGATGGTGAAGGCCGGTCGCGTGAAGAATCCCGTCGAAATCCTCGATTCGGTGGCGCGCCGCCTGAGCCAGTATTTCGATCCCACCGAATGGGACGACATCGACCTCGAGGGCGTCGAGATCGGCGAGTCGGACGACGAGGACGGCGAGAACGCGCGGCCGCTCGACAAGAGCGAACTCGACCCCGACGACCAACCGCCCGCCGAGCCCTGGCTCGAGCGCGACGCCGCCGGGCGTCGCAAGCAGCCGCTGCCGGATATCCGGAAATATCTCGGCGAGTAGCCAAAGCCGGAAAACAAAAAGCCGGGGCCCGCGAGGCCCCGGCTTTTGTTTTCGCGGACAGAGCGCGGAAGGCGGCGCGGCGCGCGCGCTTACTTCGCGGTCGCGGCGGCGACGGCCTTCACGAAGGCCTGGGCCTTGGCGGTGATGGCGGCCCAGTTTTTCTCCTTGAGGGCCTTGGCCTCGACGAGCGAGCTCCCCGCCGCGGTGGCGAAGGCGCCGGCCTTGATGAATTCGCCGACATTCTCGGCGGTGACGCCGCCGGTGGGCACGAGCTCCACCTGGGGGAGGGGGGCCTTGAGCGACTTGATGTAGGCGGGGCCGAAGAACTCGGCGGGGAAAACCTTCGCGGCGTCGGCGCCGAGCTCCCACGCGTTGACCACTTCGGTCGGGGTGAGCGCGCCGCAGAAGATCGGCACGGAGTAGCGCTGGCAGAGCTTGATCACCTCGGGACGCAGGGCCGGGGTCACGATGAACTTCGCGCCGGCGAGGATACCCGCGCGGGCGGTCTCGGCGTCCAGCACGGTGCCGAGGCCGAAGAGGAAGTTCGGGCGCTCGGCCGTCGCTTTTTCGAGCATCCGGATCGCGCCGGGCGTGGTCATGGTGAGCTCGATGGAGGTGAGCCCGCCGGCGGCGAGGGCGTCGGAGCATTCGAGAAGGCCGTCCGGGCTCTCGGCGCGGATGAGGGCGATGACTTTTTCGGTGCTCAGCTTCTGGAGGATGGCGGCTTTCTTCATGGGGAAAGCCGCCAGCCAAGCGCGCCCGCGCCGGAGCGGCAATCCCGGCCCGAGCGACAACTATCTCACGCCAGCACGAAGCCGCCTCGGCTTGGGCGGCTCCGTGCGGAGACGCCGCCCGCGCGCAAGCGCCTCGCAGATGGGGATGTTACCGTAACCTTCTTGCGGCATTGGAGTCGGCGGCGCGCCCGCCTTTTGTCCGCCCGTTTCGTGGCGGCGCTGTTTTCACCCCTTCATCCGGAAACCGCGCCGCGCCCGGTTCTTTGCTTTTCGCCGCGCTCCGCCTCGCCCCGACCGCGCGGTTTCGGCCCGCCTTTTCCCGACCCCCAAAAAACATGACCCCGAAGAAACTGAAAGTGCTCTCCTGCCTCGCGGCCCTGGCTCTCCTGCCCGCCGCTTCCCACGCCCAGCGCAAGATGGAGAAGCTCGACCGCGGCGTCGTCGCCCTCCGCAACAGCTCCAGCGCCACCTGGATCAGCTGGCGCGTCCTCGGCCTCGACGCCTCCTCGACGACCTACAACCTCTACCGCTCCACCAACGGCGGCGCGGCGGTGAAGCTCAACGCCTCGCCCCTGACGGTGAGCAACTACGCCGACACCTCGGCCTCTTCCGCCAACGCCTACACCTACCACGTCCGCGCCGTCGTCGGCGGCGTCGAGCAGGCGCCCAGCGTTCCTTACACCATCCCGGTCAACGGCTCCTGGGAAATGGCCTTCCGCATCCCGCTTCGCAGCCTCCCCGATCACGTCATCCACTTCACCTGGGTCGGCGATCTCGATGGCGATGGCGAATACGATTACGTGATCGACCGCCTGCCCACCACCGCCGGCGTCTCCCAGAAACTCGAGGCCTACACCCGCGGCGGCACCCTCCTCTGGGTGATCGATCTCGGCCCCAACAGCGTCAACCCCGACAACATCGAGCCCACGCCCAGCGCGGTCGACATCGGCCACTGGGACGGGGTCACGGTCTACGACTTCGACGGCGACGGCCGCGCGGAAGTCGCGCTCCGCTCCGCCGACGGCGTCGTCTTCGGCAACGGCGCCACGCTCTCCGGCCTCGGCGCCAACGTCCAGGCGGTCTCCATCATCAACGGACTCACCGGCGCCGAGCGCGCCCGCGCCACCATCCCGACCGACTATCTCTCGGACGGCCCCATGGCCGCGCACTTCGGCGTCGCCTACCTCAACGGCACCACGCCGAGCCTCGTCGCGAAGCTCAAGAACCGCGTCGGCTCCGGCGGCTTCAACCTCATGACGCTCGCCTACGATTTCTCGAGCAACAACACGCTCGCTCAAAAATGGAAATGGTTGCGCGGCTCGACCGACGCGCCCGACAACCACCAGATCCGCATCTTCGACGTCGACCAAAACGGCACCGACGAGATCTGCGACGGCGGCTACTGCCTGAACGCCAACGGAACCTTCCGCTACAAAGTCGGCGGTTCCTCCGCCGGCGTCGTGCATGGCGACCGTTTCCACATCGGCGATCTCAACCCGGGCCGCGCCGGCCTCGAAGGCTTCGACATCCAGCAAAACAACGCCAACGGGCTCCTCTACCTCGTCTACGACGCCTCCACCGGCGCCACCATCCGCGCCCACAGCGGAGCGATCGAGGATACCGCCCGCGGCACCGTCGCCGACATCGACGCCTCGACCCCCGGCTTCGAATACTGGTCCTTTCACGGTTACCACCGCATCGACACCGGCGCGGTCGTGAACGCCGCCACTCCCTATCCCAACTTCCGCATCTGGTGGGACGGCGACGTGCTCAGCGAGACCCTCAACGACGGCAAAGTGGAGAAGTTCGACGCCGCGACCGCCGGCACCACCCGCCTCTTCACCGTCGGCAGCACCACGAGCGCCGGCGTCGGCGGCGTGACCAGCGACCGCGGCGCGCCCTTCTTCTACGGCGACATCGTCGGCGACTGGCGCGAGGAGATCATCTCCGCGAGCGGCGACTACACGCAGCTCATCATCTGCACCACCAAGACGCCCACGACCACCCGGCTCTACACCCTCGCGCACAATCCGGCCTACCGCGCGGACATGACGGTGAAGGGCTACATGCAGTCGCACCAGCCCGACTACTTCCTCGGCAACGGCATGAGCGCGCCGGCCAACCCCAACATCGCCTACGTTCCCCTCGTGCTCCAGGCCGAGCTCAACACCACCGTGGCCGGCGGCGCCGTCGTCGCCAACAACCGTGGCGGCTACACCGGCGGCGGCTTCGTCGATTTCAACGGCAGCGGCGGTTATGCCGAATGGACGCGCGTCAACGGCGCCGGCGGCGGCTCGCGCACGCTCACCTTCCGCTACTCCAACGGCAGCGGCGTCACGCGTTCCGGTCTCCTCACCGTCAACGGCGTCTCGCAGGCCATCAGCTTCCCCGCGACCAGCGGCTGGACCTCCTGGGCCACGCTCGACGTGACGGTGGCCCTGAACCCCGCCGCGACCAACACCGTGCGCGTCCAGTCCAACGGCCAGGACCTCGCCAACATCGACTACATCGCGGTTCCCTGACCCGAGGCGGTTGAATGATGCCGTCGCGCGTTAAAAGGCATGGCACCCGAGGCTGGTCGTGTAGGCCCGACCGGTGGTCGGGCAGCCAGGCCGGCGGCCTGGCCTACAGGGACCGGCCGGGCAGCCGGGGAAAGGGCACTGGGCCGGCGTTGCCCTCGGCGGCACGGGTCTTTGGCCCGCCTCCGCCTCGGTCGTCTCGGTCGAGTGCCCTTTCCCGCTCACGCTGGCATGGCCTCTTTCTCGGACACACCTTGATGCGCGAGACGCCATGACGCCTTCACCGCCCCGACGCCTTTTCCCGGGCCGCCCGGCGCCATCGTGGTCGATGGCGTTCGTGCTCGCGCTCGTCCTCGGCGCCGGCGGCGCAATTCGTTGGGGAATGTCCGCACGCCGGGCGGGGTATGCCCCCGCTCCGGCCGCCGCGTCCGAGGCCACCACCGCGGCGCCCGCCGTCGCGGTCGCGCCGGTTTCCCTTTCGTCTTCCGGGTCTCTTGGCCCCGCCGCGCCCGCCGAGGCGGCGCCGGCGATGTCCGCCACGATGGCCGACGCGCTCTCCCTCGCCGGGCGCGGACGTTTTCCCGAAGCCGTAGACCTGGCCGGCGCGGTTTCTCCCGACCTGCGGGAGGCCTCCATCTCCTCCGTGTTTTCCCTCTGGGCCGGAACACAGCCCCGGCCTGCCGCCGAGGCCGCCCTCGCCCTCGCCGACGACGCGCAACGCGGTTTCGCCTGGCAGGCGGTCGTCGCCGCCTGGGCCGAAAGCGATCCCGCGGCGCTGGCCGCGCACGCCTTGTCGCTGTCCGACGCGACCGCCCGCGCCCGCGCCCTCGACGCCGCTTTGCCCCGGTGGCTGGAGCGTGACGAGCGGTCCGCCGTCGACTGGGTCGGCGCGCTCCCTTCCGGGCGCGGGAGCGATCAAGCCGTCGCGCTGCTCGCGCGGCATCCCGCCTTCTTCGATCGCGGCGCCGATCTTGCCCTCGATTGGGCCGAGGCGATTCAGGACCCCGTGCTCCGCTCGCGAACCCTGGGCGTCGTCGTGCGCGCCTGGTTGTCCACGTCGCCGTCCGAGGCCGCGCGCTACGCGCGTCGCTCCGTCGACATCCTCCCTGCGGAAAAAGAAGACATCCTCGTCGGCGAGCGTTTCACCGCGCATCCTTGACCCCGTCCTCATGCCGCCGCGTCCGCGTTCGCTGCTTGTCTTCTTCCTGTGCCTCTTGGTTCCGCTGGCTCGCGCCCACGATCCTTTTATCGCCGAAATCAAAGGCCGGGCGGACGCCTCCACGCTTACCTTTCGCCTGATCTTGGCGCGTTCCGTCGCCGCCCACCTCGCCGGTCTGAGCGAGGGCCCGCGGATTCATTATCCCGAGGACCGCTTCGTGGCGGACATGGCGGCTTTCGACACGGCGGCGGTCGGGCTCTGCATCCTGGATCAGGATGGCCGCCCGCTGCCTCCCTCGCGCACGTCCGTCGAGACGATCACGGACGACGAAGTCGACGTGGTGTTTTCCATCGTCTACGCCCGGCCCCGCCCCGGCCCCGGCGTAGCTCGCCTGCGATTCTCCAACGCTTGGCTGGCCCGTCTGCCGGTGGCTGAAAATTACACCGCCACTTTCGTGATGCACGAGGGGGAGACCCTCCTTGCGGGGCCCAGCCTGCTCACTCGCGAAGCGCCGACGGTGGATATCACCCTCGCGGCGGCGTCTGCGGCTCCCGGGGCTCCCGCGGCGAACGAAATCCACGATGCGAACGAGATCC
>CAMLNJ010000123.1 GCA_946481225.1 uncultured Verrucomicrobiota bacterium
GTCACCCAACCAGAGTGACGTTTATATGCGGTGGCGTAGACGGCCTTCATAGCCCCCCCGGCATCGGTGGTAACGATCGTGCCGGGGGTGCCAATACCGGCGTCCGTAAAATACCGCTCAAAAAACAACAAGGTGCGGGCAGGCTCTTCGGCCAGTTGCATCGGGACTCTGTCCAAAGGGGCCAAGTTGGTTGGCATGCGGCTCCATGGGCGAACGAACGCATAAGAGAAATACTCCGGGGTATTACGTCCCGCTTTGAACGCGGGGTCGGCAAGATTCGGGAGAGAAGGGCAATCCCCGAAGCTGGCAAAATCACGGTTCACTTTAAAATAAGCCTTATAAGGATTTGGGCTTTCCACGCTTATCTGCGTCCACGGAACCCCGCCGTCGGGTTTAGAAATATAATAGACGCCTCGGTTATCAGCCGCATAGGCGTTAACCGCGGTAGCCCAAGCACGCAGATTAGCCACGCACTGAGAACTCTTCGCCTTTTCTCGAACAGAACCGACGGTCGGAATAAGAATCGCCGCCAAAATTCCAATGATGGCGATGACGGTGAGCAGCTCGATCAGGGTAAATGCCGCGGCGCTCCGACGCGGACCGTTGGTGGACGATTTCATTTTTAGGAAGGTAAGATTGAAGCACATCCGATGATCTGTCCGTGGGCGCGCCGTCGGTAAACGGGCGCACGCGAGAAGAGGGGCGGGGTGCAAAGGGGGTAAATTCTGCGACGTGCCCATGTTCATCCTCGAATCGGTCGAAGGGTAAGCCGGGACAAATCTTACAGTCCGCTTTAACGTAAAACACATCCTTAGTCCCTAATGCTAAAAAGATTAAACGTTCGATGCGCAGAACCACTCCCGGCCCCATTAGCTCGTGGCGATGCCACCCGTTCGGTTCTTCGCCCGCGCCGACGGCGCCAAGCGCTTACCACTCGCCGGCTTATCGGGTAATCCACCAAACCGGCTGCGCTCCTCAAACGAACGAAAATGGGGCGGCCAACGGGATTCGAACCCGCGACCCCAAGAATCACAATCTTGTGCTCTAACCAACTGAGCTATGGCCGCCGTAAGGAGGGGCAAGACGCTCAGGAGCGAAACGCGTCTGTCAACCCTTCTTCTGCAATCATGGACATTGCCGCCCTGGCGACGATCTTCCGAGGTTCAACGGCCATGTTCGCCCTGAAGAAAATCCTCGGCCACCTCCTCATGCCCCTCCCGCTCGCGCTCGCGCTTTTCACGATCGGTCTGTGGCTGCTTGTTCGCGGCGGAAAGGCGCGCAGGCGCGCGGCGGCGGCTCTGGCGCTCTCGCTCGGATGGGCCATCCTTGCCGTCGGCGGAAACCGCGGCGTCTCCGCCGCGCTGACTTCGTCGTTAGAAAACCACTACAAACCCGCGCCGTCGTCGGCGTCGGCCCCGGCGGCCGCCGCAAACGCGCGGGAGCCCTCGGCCCCTCCCGCGGAGGCGTGGCCGCCCGGTCTCGCCGACGCCGGCTTCGTGGCCGTGCTAGGCGGCGGGCACGGCGACGCAAGCTCGCTCTCCGCCGGGCAGCGCCTCAGCCCTTCCGCACGGGCCCGCCTCATGGAGGGGATCCGCCTCGCGCTCGCGCTCCCCGGAGCCTGGCTGGTCGTGTCCGGGCCGCGGGCCGGCTTCGATACGCGGGAGACCGAAACCTCGCCGCCCACCCACGCGCGCGTGCTGGCCGACGCGGCGGTCGAGTCGGGCTTCCCGCGGGAACGCATCGTCGAAATCGACACCGCTCGCGACACCGCCGAGGAGATCGCCGCGCTGCGCCGTCTCGCGGGCGAAGAAAACGTCGCGCTCGTCACCTCGGCCTGGCACCTGCCGCGCGCCATGAAGCTGGCGCATGCGGAAGGCCTCGCCGCCTTCCCCTGCCCGTCGGACTACCTCGGAAGCCGCAACGCGCGGACGGATTTCCTCGATTGGCTGATTTGGGACGCCGACTCGCTGACGGGCACGACACGCGCCTGGCGCGAATACCTCGGCCAAGCCTGGGCCTCCCTCGTGGCCTGGTGGCGCCGCTGAACCCGGATTCCGCGATGATCGCGGATCCGGATTGAAGCGAGCGCGACGGGAACGAAACCGCGACGCCTCGCGCGGGAAAATCAGGCCGCGTCCTGCGCCTCGGCCGACGAAGATTCGCCGCTCTCCGCGGGCGCCTTCCCGCCGATCGCCCGGCGTCGCAGCTGCGGACGGCGCTTGCCCGCCACGACCGAGGCGTCGATCACGACTTCGGCCACGTCGTCGCGCGTCGGCAACTCGAACATCACCTCGAGCATGATCTGCTCGAGGATCGAACGCAGCGCGCGGGCGCCCGTCTTGAGCGTGAGCGCCTTTTGGGCGATCGCGCGCACCGCGTCCGGAGTGAAGCGGAGGTTGACGCCGTCCATCGCGAAAAGCTTCGAATACTGCTTCACGAGCGAATTCTTCGTCTCGAGCAAAACCTTCTCCAAATCGGCCAATTTCAGCGGGGCGAGCACCGACACGACAGGCAGGCGGCCGATGAACTCGGGGATCATGCCGAAGCGCACGAGATCCTCGGGCGCGAGCGAGCGCATGAGCGCCTCGGCGGCCTCGTCGCCGCCCTCCGCGGCGACCGCGGCCTGCGGCGAGGCGGCGGCGAATTTCGCCTGCGCCCCGAAGCCGATGCCGCGCGCGCCGAGCCGGCGTTGCACGATGGCGTCGAGCCCGACGAAGGCGCCGCCGCAGACGAAAAGGATGTTCTGCGTGTTCACCTGCACCAGCTCCTGGTTCGGGTGCTTGCGTCCACCCTGCGGGGGGACGTTGCAGACGGTGCCTTCGAGGATCTTCAACAAGGCCTGCTGCACACCCTCGCCAGACACGTCGCGGGTGATGGAGACGTTCTCCGTCTTGCGGCCGATCTTGTCGATCTCGTCGATGTAAACGATGCCGCACTCGGCGCGGCGCACGTCGTAGTTCGCGTTTTGCAGGAGCCGGAGAACGACATTTTCCACGTCCTCGCCGACGTAGCCGGCCTCGGTGAGGGTGGTCGCGTCGGCGATCGCGAAGGGCACGTCGAGCACGCGCGCGAGGGTGCGCGCGAGCAGCGTCTTGCCGGAGCCGGTGGGACCGCAGAGAAGCACGTTGCTCTTCTCGACCTCCACCTCGTTGAACTCCGGCGCGAGCGTGTTGGCCGCGCGATCCGGCGAGCCGGCCGCGAAAGTAAGGCGCTTGTAGTGGTTGTAGACCGCCACGGAGAGCACCTTCTTCGCGTGGTCCTGGCCGATCACGTGCTCGTCGAGCGAGCGCTTGATCTCGGAGGGCTTCGCAAGGCGGAAAACCGGCCGCTGGTCGACCGCGGCGGTCGTCGTTTCGCGATCGATGATCGTCTTGCAGACGTTCACGCAGGCGTCGCAGATGTAGACGCTCGGGCCGGCGATTATCTTCCGAACCTCGGACTGCGATTTTCCGCAAAAGGAGCAGAGATTGACACGCGTTGCCTTGGCCATCGTGCCTTCAGCGTGGGCGCCGGCACGCCGGCAGGGAAGCCCGAAAGCAGGGTGAAATCCGCGCAGCCCGAGCGCTTCCGGAGAAGGACCGGGAGCGCCATCATGGCAGCCCCCGGGGCTCGTTTAGGGCATGCCCGGAAGGTGAAGGCGATCACGCGAGATTTCGGCGAGCGTCGCGCATCCGCACAACGCCATCGTCGCCTCCAGCTCGGCCCGCAGCAAATGCAACACGTGCGCGACCCCGAGCGCGCCCGCTGCGGCCAGGCCATGCACCACCGGCCGCCCCACCAGCACGGCGTTCGCGCCGAGCGCAAGGGCCTTGAACACGTCGCTCCCCCGGCGCACGCCGCCGTCGAGCAACACCGGCGCACGCCCGCCGACCGCCGCGACGACCTCGGGCAAGACGTCCAACGTCGCCGGAAGCGTGTCGAGCGTGCGTCCGCCGTGGTTGGAAACGATCACGCCGTCGACGCCTTCCGCCAAAGCCCGGCGCGCGTCGTCTCCGCCGAGAATACCTTTCACCCACACCGGCCGACGGGTGATGGAACGCAGCCAAGCGAGATCCGCCCAAGTCGGCGCCGCGGCCGCGAGCGGACCGGCCAGCAGAGGACTTTCCCCGACCGTCGCGGGGGCCGCGCCCGGAAGCGCCAGGCCACGCAGGTTCACCGCCTCCACTTCCTGCGGCAGCCGAAAGCCCGCACGCCACTCGCGATGCCGCACACCGCTGACCGGCGCATCCACCGTCACGACGAAAGCGCCGCAACCCGCCGCCTCCGCCCGGCGCACGAGGCGCTCGAGAAACGGGCGGTCCGGGTAAAGATAAAGCTGCATCCACCACCCGGCGCCAAACCGGCCCGCGACGTCCTCGAGGGGCTGGCTCGCCTGCGCGCTCACGACCAATCCGGCCCGCGCGGCCGCCGCGCCGAGCGCCGTCGCCCGCTCCCCCTCGGGATGCGCCAGCCGTTGATAAGCGACGGGCGCCACGAAAATGGGATGCTCCCAAATCCGCCCGGCCAACTCCACCCGCGTATGCCCGCCCGCGAGCGGCACGAGCACGCGCGGGCGCAAACGCACCCGATCAAACGCCGCCCGATTTTCCCGCAGGGTAATTTCATCCGCCGCACCGCCCGCCAAATAAGCCCAGGCCGCGGCCTCCACTCGTTCGCGCGCCAACGGCTCGTAATCCGTCACGGAAACGATCTCGGGAGGAATGTGGGCAAGGGGCGGCGACATGACGAAAAAGTTGACCGAGGCTCAGGCCCTGCGCGCGCCTTGGCGATGCGCCTTCCGCCACCCGGCCAACTGGTCGGCCAGCACGCCTAGCTCCAGCAGGCGCGCACGGGGTTCCCGGCCACGCTCGTCGAGCAGCTCCGCGAAACCGGTGCGCAGGATCTCCTGACTCGCGAGCTCCACCGCCACTCCTGCCGTTTCGAGACGCTCCGCGTCGCGCCCATCCACGTTTCGCCGCAGAAACCCGCCCAAACTTTGCGGAGCCCGCGTCCGGAACCACCACGCCCCAAATTCAAACAAGCGCGCCGCCTCCCGGGAGCCCGCGCCGCCTCCGCCCCACGCCGCATAGTCAGCCAATCCGGCGTCGATTTGCGCAAACAGCTCCGCTTCCTCGGCAGGCGCCAGCGTTTCCCCCGCCGCCAGTCGGTTCCCCTGCGCGACACACAACGCGTGACGCGCCCGCAGTCCCGCCTCCAGCGCCACCGCGTCCCGCCTCGCCTCCGGTCCCACCGCGCGGATCGCTTCCCGCAAAGCATCATGCGCTCCCACCGCGTCCCCGGTCGAGCCGCACCAAGCGGAGCGGTTGAGCCAGGCGCCGGCGAGATTCCGGCGCGCCGCCGCCAAGCCGCCTTCCGCCGCCACCGCGAGCTCGGGCATCGCCCGCGTCAGGCAACGCCCCTCCTCGGCGAGGCCCGCCGCCCCCGGAAAGGCGAGTCGCGCCGCCGCCGCGCGATTCAACCATGCCGCCCCGATCAGCGCCCGCCGCTCCGCCCCACCCCCGCTACCATCCCCGCCCGCCTCGTCGCGCCCGCCCACCTCGACCGCGACGCCGCCCGAACCTGCGGCGATCGCCAAAGCCTCGTCGTAACTCCGCACCGCCTCGCGGGCGGATTCGTGACTCCCCAGCGCCAAAAGCGCGTTGCCCCGATTCATCCAGAGCAGGGATCGCAAACGCCCCGCCCGGCCCCCTCCCCCGCCGACGCCACCCCTGCCAGCCTCGTCGGCCGCGCCGGTCTCCTCCACCCGCGCGACACCCAAGGCCGCCAAGCCCGCCTCGTGACTTCGCGCCGCCTCCGACAATTGCCCCACGCTTCGGCCCGATTCCAAAATCTGCCCACGACGCAACCACACGCCGGCGCGAGTTTCCCCGCTTTGCTCCATAAGCACCGCCAACGCCGCGTCGCACAAACTCACCGCCTCCGCGACACAAAGAGGCCCGCCCCGCCGCCACCGCTCCTCCGCCTGCGCCAGCAAACACCGGCCCTTCACCTCCGACGAGACAGAGAACGACGTGCCGACACTTGAGACAGGTTCTCGCTTATTCATTGAAATTGAGACCCAATCTTAAAAAGAACCTTGCATCAATGAGAAAGAGTCTCAATCGCTCTTCGACCGTCATGCCTTCTGCCTCCATGCCATCCACCTCCGAAGCCATTGCCCACCAAGACGCTAACCGCGCCTTTCAACGCTCCATCGCTCGTTCCTTGGCTTTGGTTCCCTCTTTGCTCGTCGCCGGCGGGCTCAATGCCCAAACCAACGAGAGCGCCCCCGCCACCCCCGCAGCGCCCGCCCCGGAGGCAAACAAGGACGTGGTCGAGCTCGAGGAACTCGAAGTCCGCGGCGAGCGCCCCGCCACCACCCTTTCCTCTCCCCGCTTCACCCGCCCCTTGGCCGATATTCCGCAGACCTTCACCGTCGTGCCCCAGGAGGTCTTCAACCAGCAGGGCGCCCAGACCCTGAGCGACGTCCTGCGCAACACCCCCGGCATCACCTTCACCGCCGGCGAGGGAGGCAACGTCGCCTCCGGCGATAACTTCACCCTGCGCGGCTTCGACACCTCCAGCAGCATCTTCATCGACGGCGTGCGCGACACCGGTTCCTACAGCCGTCCCGTCTACAACACCGAGCAGGTCGAGATCGCCAAGGGCCCCGCCGGCGCCGACACCGGTCGCGGCGGCGCATCAGGCTACGTCAACCTCCAGACCAAGACTCCCAAGCTCCAAAACTTCGCCACCGGCGGCGCCAGCTACGGCGTCTCCGAAAAGGCCGGCGATCCCCAGCGCTCCGCCACCCTCGACTACAACCGCGATCTCTCCGACCGATCCACCCTCCCCGGCATCGCCTTCCGCCTCAACCTCATGGTCCAGGACAGCGGCGTGCCCGGACGCGATTACGTCGAAAACACCGGCTGGGGCGCCTCGCCCTCGCTCGCCTTCGGGCTCGGCACCCCCACCCGCGTCATCCTCGCCGCCGGCGTCAACCATCAGGACAACCTCCCCGATTCCGGCCTGCCCGTCGTCGCCTCGGGCCTGCCGCTCATCGAGGATCCCAACGGCGCCCCGCCCAACCCGACCAATCGCCCCTCCAGCGCCGACTTCGGCTCCGTCGACCAAGGCAACTACTACGGCTACGCCGACGAAGACTACGAGATCATCAAAAACCAGCGCTATCTCGTCCGACTCGAGCGCGACTTCACGCCCGACCTGATGCTCTTCAACCAGTCCGTCTTCTCCATCACCGACCGCGACCTGCTCACCAGCTACGTCCAGAACAGCAGCGCCGCCTCCACCGCGTTTTCGGCCGCCACGACCCCGGTCAATCCCGCCACCGGCGCGCGCCCAGCCTCCTTCACCAGCTTCGTCCCCGGCACGACCACCGTCACCCCCCGTCGCAACCACGTCGAGACCGACAATCGCATCGTCAACAACCAGACACAGCTCACCGCCGACTTCGAGACCGGCCCCGCCTCCCACACCCTCGGCCTCGGCCTCGATCTCAACCGCGAGACCCAATACTCGCCCACCTGGCAGTTCACCGGCGGCACCGCCACCGATCTCTACAATCCCGACGCCCGCCGCGCCACCACCGTCGCCACCACGCCCTACCGCGCCGGCAACGATCCCTGCACCGACGTCAAAATCGAATCCGCCGCGATCTACGCCTTCGACACCACCGGCCTCGGCGAGCACTTCGATCTGACCGGCTCGTATCGGGCAGAACACTACCAG
>CAMLNJ010000124.1 GCA_946481225.1 uncultured Verrucomicrobiota bacterium
GCGTGGTGAGCGAGTCGTCGACGACAAGGATCGGTGCGCGCGCCACATGGGTTGGCGGCGCCTCCGCGCCGCTCGCCCGGACCGCCTCGACCAAGGCGTCCGGCGCGATCACGAGCCGTGGCGCGCCGCTCGCCTCCAGCGACGCTCCCGCCACGAAGGCGGCGGCATCCGCGAGCGCGGGCAGCGGACGGACGATGGCCTCGGTGGTGCCGAGCAAATGATCCACGCCGACGGCGGCGAGCCCGCCATCGCCCCGCACGACCACCACGGTGATCCGAGCCTCCGGCGCGCGCGCGGTCCGATCCGACGCCAGCCTGGCGAGCGGCGCATACGGGATCGCCCGTCCCTCATGGTGCAACTCCTCTCCCTGGGCGGTCCGGCGAATCTCCGCCGCCGCCACCCTCGACACGAAAGGCACGGCCGTCAGCGGGAACAGCCATTGCGCGTCCCCGGCGGTCACCGCCAGAACGTCCACCGCCGACAAGGCGACAGGCACGTCGAGCGTCACGACTGTGCCGCGGCCCGGCGTGCTGCGAATCGACCACTCGCCGCCCAAACGATTCACGGCCGCGCCCACGGCCTCGAGACCCACGCCGCGGCCCGACATCTCGTCCACCGTGCGGGCGGTGGTGACGCCGCCGCGCAACAACAGCCGGACGGCTTCCGCGTGGTCCAGCGGCGCGGCGGGATTGTCCGCGATCCATCCTCTGGCGACGGCGGCGCGACGCACCGCCTCGGTGTCTATGCCCGCGCCATCGTCCTCGCACACGATGCGAAGCCGGTCGCAGCGGTGCCCGATTTCGAGGCGCACCACGCCCTCCGGCGGCTTGCCGGCGGCGACGCGGCCGGACTCCGCCTCGAGCCCGTGCGCGACGGAGTTGCGCACGAGGTGAAGCAAGGCCTCCTGCAGGCCGGCGAACACCCGCGCGTCGAGCCGCGGCGTGCGGCTGGAGGTCTCCACCCGCACGCGTTTGTCGAGCATCTGGGCTGCGTCGCGCGCGACGCGCTCGAGGAACCCCCAAAGCACCTCGACCGGGATCAGGCGCAGACGGCTGGTTTCCTCGTGCAGCCGCCGCAAGTCGCGGTCGATGCGTTCCACGCGGACGAGGAGCCGGCGGCGCGAGTTCTCCATGTCGGCGACGAGGTCGGCGGCTTCCGCCGGCAGGCGCCCGGAGGGCCCGGCGGCGCCGACTCCTCCGCGCGCCGCCAAGGCCAGGATGCGGCGGGCGTGGGCGCAGGCGCGATCGAGCCCGCTAAAATCGACGCGCAGCGCGGCGAGCTCCGCCGAGGTGCCGGCCACGCTGGAGAGCGCCGAATCCACCTCCGCCGCCTGCAGGCGCACCGTGTCGAGCAGGGCGGCGGGCGGCGCGGCCGACGGGGCGTCCGACGACATGTTTTCCGCGGACGAAGCCGGCGCGAGCGCCGGCTCTTTCCGGCCGACTTCCGCCGGCGGCGATGCCGGGCGGTCGAGCTCCGCCAGACGGACGGCGATCTCCCCGGTCAGGCGGCGCAACTCCTCCTGTTGCGCGGGCGACGGCGAAAGGGTGTTTTCCCGGCAAGGGGCGAGCACGTCCTCCACGCGATGGGCCAATTCGGACACCGTCGGCAGCCGGACGACGCGGGCCGCGCCCTTCAAGGTGTGCGCGAGGCGCAGAAGCAGGGAAACATGCCCGGCGTCGTCCGCCTCGCCGGTCAATGCCGCGACACCATGCTCGAGGCCCGCGAGCAATTCGCGGGCCTCGGCGCGAAAGTATTTGTAGGGGTCCCGGGGCGGCATGGGCTTGCTGCGCGGCGGCTCAGACCAGGCGGGCGAGTTCGCCGGAGAGGTTGGCGAGCTGGGCGGCGGTTTGCAACGTCTGGCCCGAGCTCGCCTCGGCCTCCTTGGTGGCCTGGGCGGCGCTGACGATGGCGATGTTCACCTGCTCGACCGCAGTGGACTGCTGCTTGGTGCTCAGCTCGATCTCGCGCGCGGCCTCGGTCGAGGTGGACACGAGGGTCACGATCTGCGCGAGCCCGGCGGTGACCTCGCCGAACTGCCGGGTGCCGGCGTCCACCGCCTTGGACCCGCTTTCGGTGGCCATCACCGCGGCGTTCACGGCGGAGCGGATCTCCTCGATGAGCGCGGCGATCTCGCGGGTGGAGCCGCCCACGCGCTCGGCGAGTTTGCGGATCTCGTCGGCCACGACGGCGAAACGCCGGCCGGCCTCGCCCGCCCCGGCGGCCTCGATGCTGGCGTTGATCGAGAGGATGTTGGTCTGCTCCGCCAGCTCGTTGATGATGTCCACCACGCCGCCGATCTGCTGCGACTTTTTCCCGAGGTCGAGCATGTGGCCTACGACGTGGTCCACCTGCGCCTTGATGCCGGTGATGGAGGCATGCGCCTCATGCACGGCCTGGTCGCCGACGCGCGCCGCGCCGGCGGTCTCCTCGGAGATGTGCGCGACCCGCTGCGCGCTGCCCGCGATCTGGCGGGACGTTGCGAGGAGTTCGCTGACGGTGGTGCTGATCTCGTTCATCGAGGTCGCCGTCTCGCGGGCGCTGGTAACCTGCTGGTTGGCGGCGGACTGCAACTCGGCCGACGCGCTGCGGATATGCTGGATCGCGGCACCGATGTCGCGGGCGAGCCGGCGGGAAAGGAAGATCGCCAGCCCGCTGGCGACGATGACGATGAGGATAGCCATCCCCGTGACCATCCTCGACGCCTCCTCGGCCTTGCCGCTGGCGGCGGCCTTGGCTTCCCCTAGCAGTCGTTCCTCCAACGAGACGAGTTCGCCCACGAGCTTGGCCAGGGCCTCACGCTTGGGCGCGACCATTTGATCGAATACTTTCGCGACCTCGTCGACGGCGGCCCCGCTCTTGCGCAGATCGAGCGCGTGATTCGCCTCCCGGACATACTCCTCCCCGGCCGGCTCGATACGCTCAAAAAGGCCCCGTCCCTCGCTCGTCACCTGGCGGGGCTTCATCCGGGCCAGGAGCCGGACGATCTCGGCATCGACTTCCGTCGCCCCCCGAAGATGCGTTTCGTTGCCGCTGAGCAGGAAACCGCGGACCGCGGCGGCCTTCCGCTCGATGGCAACCTGGATCTTCTCGGCGTCGACGAGTTTGTCGGCGTGCTCGGTGATCACCCGGTCCTTCTCCTCCACGACCGTGTGCAACGCGCGCACGCCGACAAAGCTGACGAGCAGGGTGAGAATAACGACGGCGGCGAAACCGGCGGCGAGTTTTTGTCCGAAGGTCCAACGTGTGTTCATGGCGACGATAAGGTGGAGGGTTTATGACGGCGGTGGATTTCCGCCTGCAGAGCGGGCAAGTCGACGACGGGCAGCAGGACGCCGTCCCAGGAGGCCATGGCCCGCACGAGTCCGGGGCGCGCCTCGCGCGACGAAGCGGGGAAAAGAGCGGTCTCGGGGACGAAAACCAGCCGCTCGAACGCCTCGCAGGCGAAGGCGCACGGCGCGTCGGCGCGGGCGTCCGCGAGCACGAGCCACCCGGTATCGCGGCCCGGCGCGGACGCGGCCCGGGCTCCGCCGTCGAGCAAGGCGCCCAGCCGCCAGACCGGGCGGAGTTCGCCCTGCAATCCGGCGAGGCCGAGGAATGCCGGCGAAGGGCCGGGAACCGGCGCCACGTTGTTCTCGGCCCGCACCAGGCCGCTCATCTCGTCGCGCCTCACCGCGACGCGCTCGCCTCCCGCGCGCAGGATCAGGAGGGCGATCATGGCGGCGGGCGCCGCCGGCGGAGGCCGCGCGAACGTCGCGTCGAAGGCTTCGCGAAGGGCGCGGGCCCGGGAGGATCCGGCGGGCGATGCGAGATCGTTTTTCATCGGGAGCCTTTCAGTCGTTGAAGTTCGCTGCGGCAGACCTGCACGAGGGTTTCCCGCGAGAAGCCGCCTCCGAACAGCAGGAGGCGCACGGGGTCCTCCTTTACAAGCAGCGCGAGGGCCTCGCCGAAGTGGGTCAGCGCCTCGGGGACGCGCCCTAGTCGCTTGCACATCAGCCCGAGGTGAAAGCGGGGCATCGCGAAAAACGGATCAAGATAGACGGCTCGCGCATCGTGCTCCTCGGCGGCCGAGAGGTCGCCGGCCTGCTCGCGGCACAGGGCGGTCACGTAGTGCGCGCCGGCGTTGAGGTCGTCGCGGCCGAGCAGCGGGCGGCAGAGGGCCTCGGCCTCGTCGAGTCGGCCGCAATTGACCATCAGGACCGCCCGCAACACCTGCAGGTCGGCGTCGGGCGCCGCGCCCGCGGGCAGTTCCTGCAAATGCGCGAGCGCATCGGTGAAGCGTTCCTGACGGTGAAGGTCGAGCACCCGGTTGATCGCGCCGGACGCCCCGAGCGGACCGGGCACGGAAGCCGGGGGAGAAACGGGCGCGACCGGCTTCCTCGTCTTCGCGCTGAGCGCGGCGATCTTGGCGGAGGCCCGGCCGATCTCGTCCACCCACGCGGCGGAAATCTCGGGCGCGGCGGTGGAGTGCGGAGCGGGTTGCCGCAGGACTGGCTCGGGCTCCTCCGGGATGGAAGCCGGCGCCTCGCCGTCCGCCCTCAGCTGGTAATAAAAAGCCCCGTGGTCGCGGCGCAGGTGGAATGCCTGGGACAAGCCCCGCAAGGTCTCGGCGTGCCCGAGGAAAAGCACCCCGCCGGGCGTAAGCGCCCGCTGGATACGCGCCACCAGCGCGGCGGCCGCCTCGGGCGTGAAATACATCAGCATGTTGCGGCAGAAGACCACGTCGAAGGCCCCCGGCCGCCAGAGGTCGTCGTTGGCGGCGGCGAGGTTGCGCTCGCCGAACACGACCGCGTTCCGGATTTTCTCGTCGAGCAAGAATTCCTGCCGCAGCGGTTGGAAATATTTCTCCCGGATCTCCGGCGGGGTTTCGCGCAGCGACCAGATGGTGTAGAGACCCGCGCGGGCCTTCGCGAGCATCTCGCGGTTGGCGTCCAGGCCGGTGATCTCGACCTGCCAGTCTTCGAGCCAGGGCGCGTGCTCCTTCAGCGAGATCGCCAGCGAATAGGCCTCCTCGCCCGAGGCGCAGCCCGCCGACAACAAGCGCAGCCTCCGCGTGTCCTGCGCGCGCCGCCGGTGCCCGGGCAGCACTGTCTGCGTCAGCGCGAGGAAATGTTCCTGGCCACGGAAAAAATAGGTTTCAGTGATGCTGAGCAGGCCCGAGAGCACCGGCCATTCGTCCGGCCAGCCGCCCTCGGCGAGCGTCCGCAGATAGGCCGCGGGGTCTCCGCTGCGCCTCCCCGCCGCGCGATCTCGCAGCACGCCGGCGAGGAATTCGCGACGGTGGTCGTCGAACCACAGGCCGAGTCGCTGCGCCACCAGCGAGCGAAACTCCTGCAAGGCCGGCTCGCTCACCGTGCGCATGCGACAGTCTCCGCGTCAAAACCGCTCAACCCGCCGGGCAACAGGCGCGTCGTTTCGAGCACGATCAAAAGTTCCCGATCAAGCGCGCACAACGCCGCCACCGCCGGCGGACGAGGCCCCTGCCAGAGCGGCGGCAAAGCGGTAAATCGCGCGGCGTCCAGCGAACGGATGGCGAGCACCGCCTCCACCTCCAGCACGACCGTGCGGTCGCCCACCCGCAACGCGACCCAGCGCGCCGCGGCCGCCGGCTCCGAGGCTGGATTGCCCATGTCCCCCAGCAGCGCGGCGAGATCAACCACCGGAACGGCCTTTCCCCGGACGATCGCCAACCCCGTCACGCAATCAGGGGCACCGGCGATCCGCTCCACCGGCAGGGGCCGCATCACTTCCACCACCTGCGGGAGAGGAACGGCGCAAAAATGACCGCCGCCACGCACAGCCAAAACCGAGGATTCCGATCGGGACGTGGTCATGATGCGTCGCCGCATCGATTTCAAATACGATGCAACACCTCGAAAAGGCGCTAAACTCCACTGGGATACAATTCCCAAAAATGCGGAATGACCCTTTTCTCGCGGCAGCGCGATCCGATCCCCGGGTATGAATCGCCGCGTGCCCCCGTGCATCAAGGACACGCAATGGCGCGGACCCCGCCCGTCGAAGTGCGCCTGCGCCGTCCCGAAAACAAAAGAAGATCCGCGCCATGCTCATCGGGCGGTTCGCCGGCCCGTATCCGCCCGATTCATTCGGCCCGATTCATTTGAAAAATTGTCAAACGCCCGGGTTGCCCCACTCTCCCCCCACCCCGCCCCTTCACCTCTCCGGCCCCATGAGTCGCCTCCACCAGCGCTCACGCGCCCGATAATGAGCGAGATCACCCAACTTCTAAACCTTCTCGACCGCGGCGAACCGCACGCGGCGGAAGAACTCGTGCCGCTCGTCTACGACGAGCTGCGGCATCTGGCCGCCGCGCGTCTGAATCGCGACCGAGGGCCGCACACCTTGCAACCGACCGCCCTCGTCCACGAGGTCTGGCTGCGCCTCGCGAGCCAAGGAGGCCGGCGCTGGAACAGCCGCGACCACTTCTTTCGCGCGGCGGCCCAGACCATGCGGCACATCCTCGTCGACCTCTCGCGGCAGAAGGCCAGTCTCAAACGAGGCAATCGCCCGGAACGCCTCGGCCTGGACGACGTCGATCTGGTCACGACTCCCGTCGACGACCGAATCCTGGTCGTTCACGAATCGCTCGTGCGCCTCGAAGCCGAAGACCCCGAGAGCGCGCGCTTGATCACGCTCAAATTCTTCGGCGGTTTCACGAACCCCGAAATCGCACGCATGCTCGGCCTGAGCGAGCGCACGCTCGAACGCCAGTGGGCCTACGCCAAAGCCAGCCTTTTCGAGATCATCCAGGAAAACCGCCGGAACCCGGAGTCCGGCGCCGCCGCGCCCGGCGGCTCTTCCGACCACCCGTCGGCGGGCTGACAGGGCTCCGCGCCAACGACGATGACGTCACGCCAGCAGGAAAAAGCGCTTTTCGAGAAGGCGCTCGACATCGCCGACCCGGTCGAGCGGTCCTCGTTTCTGGACCAGGCCTGCGAGGGCCGGGCCGCGTTGCGCCAACGCCTTGGCCGCCTCCTCGCCGCCCAGGAACCCGCGGAGCGGCTCCTTGGCGAAGGCGCGATCCCCGCCCGCCCCGCGCCCGATCCCGCGCCCTCCGAGCTTCCCTTGGACGGCGAACCCGGCGCCGACGACAGCCTGACCGGCGGCGACGACCCGACCCTGCTCGCCCGGTCTCGCGTGCGCATCGGACGCTACCGACTTTTGCACCGCATCGGCGAAGGCGGGTGCGGCGTGGTGTATCTTGCCGAACAGGAGGAACCGGTGCGCCGCCAGGTCGCGCTCAAGATCATCCGGCTCGGCATGGACACGGAAACCATCATCGCCCGCTTCGAGCTGGAACGTCAGGCCCTCGCCATGATGGACCATCCCCACATCGCCCGCGTGCTCGACGCCGGAGCCACCGAGACGGGCCGGCCCTTCTTCGTCATGGAGCGGGTTCAGGGCGTGAAGATCACCGAATACTGCGATCACCACCGGCTGACCACGCCGCAGCGGCTGACGCTCTTTGTCAGTGTCTGCCAGGCGATCCAGCACGCCCATCAGAAGGGAATCATTCACCGCGACATCAAACCCTCCAATATTCTAGTCGAGCACGTGGACGGGGGCCCTATTCCCAAGGTCATCGACTTCGGGATAGCCAAAGCCATCGGGGCGTCACCCGCCGACGATCCTCTGCTCACCGTCAACCTCCAGATGATCGGCACCCCGGCCTACATGAGCCCCGAGC
>CAMLNJ010000125.1 GCA_946481225.1 uncultured Verrucomicrobiota bacterium
CTGTTAGGCACAGGCTTCTGAGACCTGCGTGTCTACCAATTCCACCACCCGGGCGGGTAAGGGGGAGGGCAAAGGCATTCGTCCGCGGCCCCGCAGGCAAGCCCGATTTTTGACCACATGGGGCGGTCGATTTAATCCACCAGTCCAAAGGCCGCCATGTCGGCGCGCGCGTGCTGCATTTCGGCCAAAATAACGTCGGTGTGTTGAAGCAAGCGCCGGCCGGCCGGCGTGATCGTCACTTTTCGGCCCATCCGCTCAAAGAGCCGGCAACCGAGATCCTTTTCCAAGGCCTTGATCGCGTGGCTGACCGCCGATTGCGTCAAACTCAGCTCCCTGGCCGCCTGCGTGAAGCTGTAAACTCGTGCCAATGTCGCGAAGGCGAGGAGCTTGCGGCTGTCGAGGATGATCGGCGGCATGGTGGATATGGAACGCGGAGTGGTTGCGGTTATCCGCTCGTATTAGCACGATTCACGCCATGGGCATGAATCAGGTGGGTAAATGAATCGATTTCATGCCATTGCGTCGCGGGCTTTCGCCTCCTTGCAGTTTCGCGCTTTTTTCCCCTCCGTCCGCCTCCGCTCATGGCCGATTCCGACCAGTCCTCCGGCAAACACATCGCTCCCCCGGGCTCCGCCGCCGAATCCTCGCGCGACGGATCGCGGGAGCGCGCCCGCTTTCGGATCGAGTTCCCGCCGGAGCTGCCGATCAGCGTCCGCGCGGACGAGATCGTGGAGCTTCTCGGCAAGCATCAGGTCATCATCCTCGCCGGCGAGACCGGTTCGGGAAAAACGACCCAGATTCCCAAGATGTGCCTCGCCGCGGGCGGCGGCACGCGCGGGCAGATCGCCTGCACGCAGCCGCGCCGCGTCGCCGCGCTCTCCGTCTCGCGCCGCGTGGCGGACGAGCTCGGCGTCAATTGGGGCCGCGAGGTCGGCTGCAAGATCCGCTTCGACGACCGCACTTCCCGCGACACCGTCGTGAAGTTCATGACCGACGGCATGCTGCTCGCCGAGGTCCAGAACGACCCGCTGCTGCGCGCCTACGACACGATCATCCTCGACGAGGCGCACGAGCGCTCGCTCAACATCGATTTCCTCCTCGGTCATTTGCGCAACCTGCGCTTCAAGCGCCCGGAACTGCGCATCGTCGTCACCTCGGCGACGATCGACACGGAGGCGTTTTCCAAGGCCTTCGACGACGCGCCGGTCGTGCAGGTCTCCGGCCGCACCTATCCGGTCGAGGTCATCTACGCGCCGCTCGATTCGCTCGGCAGCGACGCCGCCGAGGGCGACGCGCCCGAGTCGCGTCCCGAGGCCTTGCACTACGTCGACGGCGCGGTGGAGGCGGTGCAACGCATCCTCGAGGGGCGCGCGGGCGACGCGCGCGGCGACATCCTCGTGTTCATGCCGGCGGAGCGCGACATCCGCGAATGCTGCGAGCTTCTCGAGGGCCGCCACCGCCATTGCGAGGTGATCCCGCTTTTCGGCCGCCTCTCGCAGGCGGAGCAGCAGCGCATCTTCGCCGGCACGCAGCGGCGAAAGATCATCGTCGCGACCAACATCGCCGAGACCTCGCTCACCTTGCCCGGCATCCGCTACGTCGTCGACACGGGGCTGGCGCGCGTCTCGCGCTACGTGCCGACGGCGCGCACGCGCCGCCTCCCGATCGAGGAGGTCGCCCAGTCGAGCTGCGACCAGCGCAAGGGGCGCGCCGGCCGCGTGTCCGAGGGCGTGTGCGTCCGCCTGTATTCGGAAGATGATTACAACGCGCGCCCGCGCTTCGCCCAGCCGGAGATCCAGCGCGCCAATCTCGCCGACGTCATCCTGCGGCTGAAGGCCTTCGGGCTCGGCGACATCGAGCGCTTTCCCTTCATCAACATGCCGGCGACGAAGTCGATCCGCTCCGGCTACGCGTTGCTGGAGGAGCTTGGCGCCTTGGACGCCGCCGGAGCGCCGGAGCGACAGAGCGAAGGAGCGACAGACAGGCGGAGCAGCGAAACGTCAGGGCGGCGGAAGACGGAAGGACAGAGGGCGGAAGAAGATCGGCCGAGTTCGCGTTCCGTCGCTCCGTCCTCCGCCGCTCTGTCGCCCTGCGAACTCACGCCCTTGGGGCGCGAGCTGGCCCGCCTGCCGGTCGATCCCACGGTCGGGCGCATGATCCTGCAGGCGCGCGAGGAGAAGGCGCTGCACGAGGTGCTGATCATCGCCGCCGGGCTTTCGATCCAGGACCCGCGCGAACGGCCGATGGATGCGCGCGAAAAGGCCGACGCGGCGCACCGGCGCTTCGTTCACCCGGACTCGGACTTTCTCACCCTTCTCGCGATCTGGGAGGCGTTCCACGACGAGCTGGAGCGGCTCTCGCAGTCGCGCCTGCGGAAGTTTTGCCGCGACCACTTCCTGAGCTACACGCGCATCCGCGAGTGGCGCGACATCCACTCCCAGTTGCTCGACGTGCTGGAGTCGCGGCGGGATTTCCGGATGAGCTCGGTCCTCGACGGCGTGGCGCCGGCGGACCAGACGCCCGAGAAACTCGCCTTCGGCGGGCCGGCCTATCGCTCGATCCATCGAAGCATCCTCTCGGGCCTGCTCGGCAACATCGCCGTTCGCGACGAGGAGAACGGCGGCTACAAGGCGACGCACGACCGGCGCATCGCGATTTTTCCGGGTTCGGCGCTGAACGTGCGCGACGAGAAGCAAAAGAAGCCCGGCCAGGGCGGAAGCCAGAAGCCGCCGGCCCCGAAGGCGGCGAAGTGGATCATGGCCGCCGAGATCATGGAGACCTCGCGACTCTACGCCCGCACGGCGGCGCGGCTCGATCCGGCGTGGGCGCTCGATCTCGGCCGCCACCTGGTCAAGATCGCGCACAGCGAGCCCTTCTGGAATCAGGACGCCGGCCGCGTGATGGTGAAGCAGCGCACGCGCCTCTACGGGCTGGAGCTGGAGAACCGCGCGGTTTCCTACGGGAAAATCCACCCCGCGCACGCGACGGAGATTTTTATCCGCGAGGCGCTGGTGAACGACACGATCACCTGGCCGCTCGATTTTCTCGCGCACAACCGCAAGGTGCTCGACGAGCTGGAGCACCTGCTCACCCGCGCGCGCGACACCGGTTTCCTCAACATCGACGAGGCGCTCTACCGTTTCTACGCCGACCGCTTGCAGCCGGGGCGCGCGGGCGATGCGCCGGAGGAGGGCGTTTCGGCGGTGCAGGATCTCGTGGCGCTGGTGCGCGAGCGCCGCGGCAAGCATCCGCGTTTCCTCATGCTCGCGCCCGAGGATTTGCGCGATCCGTCCACCATCGCGGTGGACGAGCAGGCGTTTCCCGCCGCGCTGCCCATAGGCACGAGCGTGCTGCCGCTGACCTACACATATCGGCCGGGGCAGCACGACGATGGCGTGACGCTGGAGGTCTCGCCGGCGGAGGCGGAGCGCCTGACTCCCATCGCGCTCGATTGGGCGGTGCCGGGGCATCTGGCGCAGAAGGTGGAGCATTACCTGTCTTCGTTGCCGAAGGAGGCGCGGCGGCTCTTCGTGCCGCTGGCGGAAACGGTGAAGCAACTCGCCGCCGCCGTCGCCGCGCGCGACCGGCTGACCGACCGGCGCGAGTCCTTGCCCGAGGCGCTGGCGGCCTGCGTGGCGGAGCGTTTCCCGATCAAGATCGACGCGTCGGCGTGGGCGGAGAAGCCGTTGCCCGAGCATTTGCGCGTGCGGGTGCGCGTGGTGGACGAGAAGGGCCGCGAGATCTGCGCGGCGCGCGAGCTCGACGAGATGAAGCGCCTGCTCGCCGGCCACCAGCGCGAGAAGAGCGCGAAGGTGGCGCAGGACGCCCCGGCCGCCTGGGCGCGGGCGCGCGAGAAGTGGGAGAAGACCGACCAGATGGCGTGGACCTTCGGCGAGCGCCTGCCCGGGCGCGTCGAGGTGTGCGCGCAGGCGGGGGTGACGATCCACGCCTACCCGGCGTTGAAGGTGGGGCCGAGCGGGGTGGCGCTGCGCCTGGCGCGGAGCGAGGAGGAGGCGGCGGCGCAGACCGCCCTCGGGCTCGGACGTCTGCTCGAGCTGGAGCTGCGGCATGAGCTGCTGAATCTTCACAAGGAGTTGCGCGGCCTGCGCGAGTTTGGCGCGTTGCTCGCGACCTACTGCTCGCTCAACCAGCTCACCGAGGACGCGGCGGGCTTGTTGCAACGCTGGCTCTGCGCGCCCTCGCGCGTCGCGGGCGGCACGGGCGTCTCGCCCGTGTCCGCCGAACCTCATGGGCCGGACGCCCATGCCACGACGATCACGCAGAAGGCCTTCACGGCGGCGGTGGCGCAGGCGCGGCACGATCTGCGCACGAGCGGACCGAGGCTTTGCGCGGTGTTGAAGGAGCTGTTCGCGATCCGCGCGATGTTGGAGGCTTTCCCGAATCCCTATCCGACGCTCGCGAGCGATCTGGCGCAGCTCGTGCCGAAGACCCTGCTGCGCGAGATCGACTACCCGCGGGTGCCGCATGTGGTGCGTTACCTGAAGGGATTGAAGCTGCGGGCCGAGCGCTGGCGCCAAAACCCGGGCAAGGAAGCGGAGCGTTCGCGCGCCTTGTCCCCGTGGCTGGGCAGGCAGCGCGCATTGCCGCGGAGCGATCCGCGCTACTGGCTGGTGGAGGAGTATCGCGTGAGCCTCTTCGCGCAGGAGCTGGGCACGGCCGAGGCGGTGTCGCCGCAGCGCCTGGAGCGCGAGTTCGCCTCGGCGCCGGGGCTGGCCGGCGCGCCGGAGAAGGGCACGGCGGTCGCGCCGGCCAGGCCCGCGCCGCCGCCGCTCGCGGTGCTGCCGACCACGACGAGCAAGGGCGCGCCGCTGAAGTCGCTCGGAGCCTTGGGCGACCTGTTTCGCAAGTGACGCCACGGTGACGGCGCGGCCGCGTTTTCACGCCCGGTAACTTGCGCCGGGCGGGTGGCGTCATTTGCTGCACGCCGTCATGAATACCAGCAGCCAAGTCGCGGTGAACGCGCTTCTCGAAAACGCCGATCGGGCCGAGCCCGAGGTCGCGTTTTCCGCGGAGAGACGCCCGGTCGCGCCTGCCTGTTTAAGCGAGGGCGAGCTGATGGACTTGGCCGCGCTTGAAGTCGCGCGCGAGTGGTCCGGAGGGCTGGCGCCGTAGCACGGCCGACCGGGTGGGCGCCCTTGCGCTCATTTCTTGTAGCCACGGCCGTGTCGGCCGTGCCGTTTGCCGGACGCGCCCGGCACGGGCGCGGCTACACCTAGGTTTTTGGCCGCCGGTCGGCGTCCTTCAGGCTTCCTCGACGGAGTCGGAAAGTTCGTTGCGGTCGTCGGGGCTCCGCGGGAAGTGGTCGGCGAGCAATTCGCCGGCGCGCGCGACGCCAAGGACGAGGCCGTCGGTGAAATCGCCGCGTTTGAAGGCCTCGCCCATGGTGGAGGCCAGTTCGCGCCAGAAGGGATCGCCGCAGCGCTCGTGGATGCCGCGGTCGCCGATGACCGCGTAGGCGTGGGAGCGGGGGGCGAGGAGGATGAGCACGCCATTGCGCGCGGCGGTGCCGGCCATGCCGAGGCGGTCGAATTGCCGGCGCGCCTCGGCGACCGGATCCTCGACGGAAGAACGCAGGACGAGCACGCGGATCTCGCCGGAGGTGCGTTGCTCGGCGGCGGCGATGGCGGCTTGGACGCGTTCGCGGTCGATTTCGGGGAGGGTGGAAAAGAGGTTCATGGGTCAAGCATCCAGGCCCGGGTCTCACCAACGGCCCCCGGCTCCGCCCCCGCCGAAACCTCCGCCGCCGCCGCTGAAACCGCCGCCTCCGCCAAAGCCGCCGCCTCCATGATGACCGCCGCCGATCCAGGGGCCGTGGCTCGTCCAGAGGCTGCGCCGGCCGCGCGGGGTGTAGAGCTGGCCGCCGGCGCGGGATTTCAGGGCGGCGATGGTCACGACGACGAGGACGAGGAAAAAGACAAAGCCGCCGCCGCCCTCGCCGCGGTTTCCCGGGGCGTCGCCGACGGCGCGGCCGGTGCCGCGGTATTCGCCCTTCGTGGCGGCGAGGATGGCCTCGACGCCGGCGCGCAGTCCGGCGTCCCGGTCGCCGGCTCGGAAGCGCGGGATGATTTCGTCCTCGATGATCCGCTTGGCCAGGGCGTCGGGCAGGGCGCCTTCGAGGCCGTAACCGACCTGCAAATACAGCTGGCGTTGCTCCATGAAGGCGAAGAGCACGGCGCCGTTGTTCCTGCCCTTGACGCCGACGCCCCACGCCTGGGCCACGCGGACGGTGTAGTCCTCCACGGAGGAGTCGGACTGCATGCGCGGGTAGAGCGCGACGACGATCTGGGTGGAGGTCTCCCGCTCGAAGGCGGCGAGGCGGGCGTCGAGCTCCTGCGCGGTGGCGGGCCGGACGACGGCGGCGTAGTCGTTGAAATGGCGCGCGGGCGCGGGCGGGATCGTCTCGGCCGCGCGGCCGGGGCCGGCGAGCACAAGGACGAGAACCGTCGTGGCGCAGGCGACGAAGGACGGGAAGCGGGGGCGGACGGGTTTCACTTCGCCGGGGCGGCCTCGGGGCCGGGAGCGGGGGTGGGGGCGGGCGCGTCTTTGCGGCTGAAGTCGAAGTTCACCGCCGGCGGCGTCTCGGACCCGGGGGTGGCGGCGAAATAGGCCTTGGGCGCATGGCCGCCGAAGCCGGCGACGAGGTTGGCGGGGAAGCGGCGGATGGTGGTGTTGTAGTCGCGCACCACCTCGTTGAAACGGCCGCGTTCGACGGCGATGCGATTCTCGGTGCCCTCGAGCTGGGCCTGGAGGTCGCGGAAGTTGGTCGTGGCCTTGAGGTCGGGATACTTTTCGGCGACGACGAGGAGGCGGGAAAGCGCGCCGCCGAGCTTGGCTTGCGCCTGCTCGAACTGCTCGAGCTGGCGCGGGTCGGTGGGCGCGGTGGCGGGGAGGTTGACGCGACCGACGGAGGCGCGGGCCTCGGTGACTTCGGTGAGCGTGGTGCGCTCGAAGTTGGCGGCGCCGGCGACGGTGCTGACGAGGTTGGGAACGAGGTCGGCGCGGCGTTGGTAGACGTTCTGCACCTGCGCCCACTGGGCGTCGGCGGATTGCTCGAGGCCGACGATGCGGTTGTTCGTGCCGACGCCCCAGACGGCCAGGCCGATGGCGGCGACAACAAGGAGGCCGAAGAGGCCGAGGGCGATTTTTCCTGCGCTCATGGTCGCGGACGATGGGGGCGGCGGCGCGCGACGCAAATGCCGCGAACGTAGAAAGTCCCGGGACTTTTATACGGAGAACGCGCAGTAGGCGCGGCGGAAGCGTCTAGGGTCGGGAGCGGCGGCCGTAGATGTTCGTTTCCTCTTCGGGCGATGTGGAAACGGGCGAGGGGGTGGCGGGCGGGGGCGCGGTCCTCGTCCGCGAGCGAAAGCCCGGTTGGCTCGGCGTGCCGGGGGATACGGAAGATCTCTCGACGGAGGGCGCCGCGGGAGCGGAGCGGATATCGCGCTCGCGGCGACGGGGGGCGGCGGCCGCGGGCGTGACCGGCGCCGGGGACGCGGCTGGAGACGCGGCCGGGGCGGAGAGCGCGCCGGAGACCGCCGGGGCCGGGCTCCGCGACCTGAATCCCGAAGTGGAGTTCTGGATACGGCGTGAGCCTGAAAGGCCGGAGCCGGGTTCCGGATTCGGCGACGGGATCGTGGCCGAAGGAATCGAGGGGGC
>CAMLNJ010000126.1 GCA_946481225.1 uncultured Verrucomicrobiota bacterium
GTTTCGGACGCGAAGACGATCTCGGCTACGCGAAGACGATCCAAGTGAGGAACCGGCCCTAGGCCCTTGCCGCCCTCGGCCAACACCCGGTCACCCCAGCGGGCCCGTGCCGCCGCGACGACCTCTCTGGAGGGCAAAACCTCCTCCTTCACGATGCGATCCGTGTCCTGGACCAAGAACCCAAGGGCGGCGAAATCCGCCGCCGCAGCCGACTTGCCGCATCCGATTCCTCCTGTAAGCCCGATGACCATTTGCAATATGCGAGCAAAATGCGCTTGCCCACAGGCACTGCAAATCATTACGCCAGTGCATGGTGCAATCCTTCACGCCATTTCGGCATGCCGGACGCGCGGATGAGTCGCCCTTGGATGGCGTAACTGGGCTCGATTCGGTCCGGCGCACCGCCCATGGCCTGCGTTTCAACGGCCAAAGCGTGGATGCGCTACTCGATCTCGTAAGCGATCTTTTCGCCGGACGCGTGTGGAATTTTCAACCGATCGATCTCCGCTACCACGATCTGGCGCACACCGCTCAGGCGAGCCGCTGTTATCTGGACCACGTCGCGGGCTACATTCGGGTCGAGGAGCTGGATCGCGTGCCGCGCGAGCTGGAGTTGGGTCTCTACGCCATTCTTTTTCACGACGCGGGATTTTTGAAGGCGCGGGGCGACGACAAGGGCACCGGGGCCAAATACACACACTCCCATGTGCTGCGCAGCGCATCCTTGGCCGCGTCGCTCCTGCCCGAACTCGGACTGGGTCGGGCGGAGATCGACGACGTCGTCGGCATGATCCGCTGCACAGGTCTGAACGGGCGCGCGGACAAGATGCACTTCAGCTCCGATCTGGCTCGCGTCGCCGCTTGCATGGTCGCGACGGCGGATTTTCTCGGCCAAATGGCCGCGCCCGACTACGTCGACAAGCTACCTTGGCTGTTCGCTGAATTCGAAGAGGCGGACGATTACAGCCGCGTGCCGCGGGCGAAGCGGATGTTCGGCTCGGCCGCCCAGCTCGTGACGGGCACCGGCGCATTTTGGGGAAGCTTCGTCCGCCCGCGGCTCGAGGCCGAATTCGCCGGCGTCTACCGCTACCTCGCCTTGCCGGCGCCCTCGCGACGCAATCCCTATCTGGACGCCGTCGAGCGGAACATCGCCCGCGCCACGCTCTCGCGATCCTGATCGATCGCGCCCCGGTCCGCACGCATGCTCGCCAGTCTGCTCTCCGCCGCGCTCCAAGGCATCGAGGCCCTGCCCGTCCATGTGGAGGTAAACCACGGTGAATCGGGCGACTTCAAACTCGTTCTCGTCGGCCTGCCCGATGCCGCCGTCAAAGAATCCGACGACCGCGTCGTCTCCGCCCTCGCCAACTCCGGCTACGGCCTGTTGCGCACGCGCACCACGATCAACCTCGCGCCCGGCGATCTCCGCAAGGAGGGCCCGATCTACGACCTTCCCATCGCGCTCGGCATCCTCGTCGCCACCGGACAGATCGCCGCCCCCGCGCTCGGCGAATACCTGATCGCCGGAGAACTCGCGCTGTCCGGCGCCACCCGCCCGATGCGCGGCGCGCTCGCTTTCGCCAAGCTGGCCCGGACCCTCGGCTGCCGCGGCCTGCTTCTTCCCGCCGCCAGCGCGCCCGAGGCCGCGCTGGTCGACGGCGTATCAGTATACCCGATACAATCTTTGGACGAGGCCGCGCGTTTCGTCTCGGGGCGGATCGTGATCGAGCCGCTGCCCCACTCCGTCGCCATCGAATCCTGCCGGGCGTCCGCCGAGCCCGGCGGCGACTTCGCGGAGGTCAAGGGCCAGCACTCGTTGCGACGTGCGATCGAGGTGGCGGTCGCGGGAAACCACAATCTCCTGATGATCGGACCGCCGGGCTCCGGAAAATCCATGGTCGCCAAGCGCGTGCCTTCGATCATGCCGTCCCCCACCCTTTCCGAGGCGCTGGAGGTCCTGGCGATCCACTCCGCCGCCGGGCAGACGCTGGGCGACGCCCGCCATCTTGGCCGCCGCCCTGTCCGCGCGCCCCATCACACGATCTCGGACGTCGGCCTCATCGGCGGAGGCAGCATCCCGGGGCCCGGCGAGATCTCGCTCGCGCACAACGGGGTGCTGTTTCTCGACGAGCTCCCCGAATTCAAGCGCTCCGCGCTGGAGGTCCTGCGTCAGCCACTTGAGGACGGCGCAGTAACTGTAAGTCGCAGCGCCGGCAAGGTCACCTTCCCGTGCGGGTTCATGCTCGTCGCGGCGATGAACCCATGCCCCTGCGGTTATCTCGGCGATCCGCGGCACGAATGCCGCTGCTCCCCGCCCCAGGTGCAGCGTTATCGCGCCCGGGTGAGCGGTCCTCTGCTCGATCGCATCGACATCCATATCGAGGCGCCGGCCGTGACGATCGCAGATCTGCGCAACGGCGCGCCCGGCGAGTCGTCCGCCGCCATCGGCGAACGCGTCCGCGTGGCCCGCGACCGGCAACTCGCGCGCTTTCGCGGCACGGCCACCACCAACAACGCGCGGATGAGCCACGCGCAGATCCGCGCCCACATCCCGCTCGACTCCATCTTGGGCGATCTCCTGCAACAGGCGATGGAGCAACTTTCGCTTTCCGCCCGCGCCTACGACCGCATCCTCAAGGTCGCCCGGACCATCGCCGATCTCGCCGGCGGCGAGCGCGTCGAGGCCGCTCACCTCCTCGAGGCGATCCAATATCGGTCACTTGATCGAAAAGTGTTTTATTAGGCCCTGCCTTGTAAACAACTCCGGTTCCCTGCTCTCCCCGCAGGGCACGGGCGACAGGCTGATTCATTTGCAAGGCACACCCGAAGCCGAGCAAGCCAGCGTGAATATTTCGTAAACGGAGCGCTTGCGCATTTTATGAGCGCAATTACGCACGTGTCATGTCGCGCCCATCGGCACCCGACCCGGCCTGCATCGCTCAAGCCCGTCTTGCCCCATCCTTGCACGAGCTCGGATGCGTCGCACAAACCCGACACCTCACGCGCAACCAGCGGGAACGTTGCGTGATGGCGCGGGTGCAGCGGGTCGGCCGGCGCTTCTACCGCTGCTTCGGACTCAAGAAGCACGGCAGCTGGGAGGCGGCGGAGGCGGCGGCTCGGCTTTGGCTGCGTCCGGTGCTGGCCAGCCTGACCGCCCATGCGCCCGGCCCGCCGCGGCCGGCCGCGCGAAACCGCTCCGGCGTCGTCGGCGTGTGTTTTTGCCCGCGCCGACGGATATTGAAGTCGGGACGCGAAGCCGCCTACCCCGCCTACAGCGCGCGCTGGCCGGGCGCCAGAAGCGGCGTAACTTGGATGTTCGCCAGCAGCGGAGGCGAGGAGAACGCCTTTTTGCACGCCTGCGTTTGCCGGGATTTGCGCACTGCGGATCGGCTGCGCGTGGAGTGGGCGGTGCGTTCACTTTCTCCCGAGGTTCGCGCCGAACTGCTTTCGCGTCGCCGCATCGGCGCCAGCCCTGCCGCTCCCGCCACGCATTTCACACTCGTTGCGGCCGCGGAACCGAACGCGTTGCCGGCTTGATTTTGCGAGACCACGGGCGGCGAGACCGCGATCGGCCGCGCACAAAAAAGAAAGGCCCCTTTCACCGCAGGCGGCGGAAGGGGCGGAAATTGGTGCCAGAGGCCGGGATTGAACCGGCGACCAAAGGCTTATGAGTCCTCTGCTCTACCACTGAGCTACTCTGGCGAAACCTAGGGTTGGGGAGAAAGCTGCGCCGGGCCCTCCTTGTCAAGACGCGCATTAAAGCCCTTTTGCCCTCTCCCTTTGTGCTACGACATGCCCTGCCCAAAAGGCTCCGCCGCCGCCCCCAAAACGGACATTGCGCCGACCCCGCCCCGCTCGTGGAGTCGGCCGCCACCGCATGAGCTTCCGCCTCGATTGGGAAAAATTGCTCTCCGACCAACGCTACGGCCAAACTCCGGCCAGCGCGCGCCCGGGCGCGAACATGCCCCGAACCGAGTTCGAGAAGGACTGCGACCGCGTCATCTTTTCCGCCCCTTTTCGCCGCCTCGCCGGCAAGACGCAGGTCCATCCCTTCGCCACGCTGGAGCACATCCACAACCGCCTCACGCACACGCTCGAGGTGGCCAGCGTCGGTCGATCCCTCGCCTACGCCGTCGGCCGCCTCCTCGCGGACAAGGGCGTCATGCCCGCCGGCCGCGGCGTCGAGGACCTGAGCTGCATCGTCCAGGCCGCCTGCCTCGCCCACGACCTCGGCAACCCGCCCTTCGGCCACGCCGGCGAATTCGCCATCCGCGACTGGGCGCAACGCCACTCCGGCGACCTTCTCAAAGGAGTCCCCGTCGGCATCCTCGCCGACTGGCTCCAGTTCGAGGGCAACGCCCAAAGCCTCCGCATGGTCGCCGCCCCCGAGCAACCCGAGCAGCCGTATTTCCATTTCACCTACGCCTCGCTCGGCGCCCTCATCAAATACCCGTGGACCTCCGCCGATCCTCGGGCCGCCCAAAAGCACAAGCACAACGCCTTTTCCACCGAGGCGCCCATCTTCGACGATCTCGCGTCCGTGCTCGGCCTGCGCAAGCCCGACGGCTCCGTCGCGCGCCACCCGCTCTCCTTCCTCTCCGAGGCCGCCGACGACATCTGCTATCGCGTCGGCGACTTCGAGGACGCCGTCGAGATGGGCATCCTTCCCGAGGCGACCGTGCGCGATATTTTCAACCAGATCATCGGCAAACCCAGCGAACGCCCCCTGCCTTCGCTGCGCGCCCGCGCCATCGGACGCATGGTCGAGGCTGCCGCCGAGGCCTTCGCCGCGCACTACGACGCCATCCTCGCCGGTGAACGCTCCGACGACTTGAAAGCCGCCTTCCCCGCCGAGCTCCAATCCGCCCTCGCCACCATAAAGCGCGACTACCATTCCATCTTCGGCCATCGCGCCAAGGTCGCCGTCGAGCTCGGCGCCCCCGCCACGCTCGGCCGCATCCTCGGCGCCTTCGTGCCCGCCGTCCGCGCCCTTGCCGATCACGGCGCCTATGAGCCCGCCAAGCTGGGCTTCATCCCTTGCCGCTGCCTCGCCCTCGGCTGGACCGAGGACTATTTACGCGTCCACGCCGGCAAGGGCGAGGCCTGGTGGCTCGCGCGCCTCATGGACCTCGTCGCGGGCATGACCGACACCTACGCCACGCAGGTTTCCCGCGAGATCGCCGGCATCTGAGGAGCCGCTCAACGGCTCCGGCTCTCCACCTTTTCCGGTCCCCGCCCTCGGCTCCTCGCTCCCTGCACTACTATGCGCGTGATGTGCTACCGCTGCTTTTGGCCGCAACCGCTCTGCTGGTGCGGCTCGCTGCGCCCCATACCCACCCGCACGCGCTTCGTGTTCCTGATGCACCCGAAGGAATTTAAGCAGGAAAAAGCCGGCACCGGCCGCCTCACCCATCTCTGCCTCCCCAACAGCGAGATCCAGGTCGGCATCGGTTTCGATGATCACGAGCCCGTGCAGGCCCTCCTCCGCGATCCCGCCAACCACTGCGTCCTCCTCTACCCCGGCCCCGCCGCTCGCAATCTCTCCCGCGGCGAACTCGCGCCCGCCGACTACGCCGGCAAACGCCTCGTCGTCCTCCTCCTCGACGCCACCTGGGCCTGCGCCCGCAAAATGCTCCGCCTTTCGACCGGTCTCCAAGCCCTGCCGCGGATCATGTTCACGCCAACCGCGCCGAGCCGTTTTGTCATCAAGCAGCAGCCGCAGGAAGGCTGCCTCAGCACCCTCGAAGCCGTCCACGAAACGCTCCTCGCCCTCGATCACGGCGGCCTCGACACCTACGCGGACCAGACGCAGCTCCTCGCGGTTTTCGACCGCATGCAACATTACCAGATCGAATGTGCCGAGAACCCCTCCCTCGGCGGGTATCGGCGCAAGCCTTACAGCGCCCCCGGCGAACGTGATCCCGCCCGCGGCCAAAGCGCCTCCCGCCGCAACTATTTCATCAAGCAGCCGCCTTCCACCCCCGGCGCGCCGCCGCCGTCCGGATCCTAGCCCCGGCCACGCGGGCCGGGTGCGCTCAAAAACAAACGACGTGGGCGCGACCCGTGCGGCCCGGCATTCCGCTCAACGGTAAAGCCCGACCACCAGCGTCCGCCCCGCGCACTCCACCTTCGCGCCTGCGGAAATCTTCTTCCTCGCCGCCGTCTCCACCACCCCGTTCACCTTCACCTGACCGCCGTTGATCGCGTGCTTGGCCTCGCCGCCGCTGTCGAAAAGCCCCGCGAATTTCAGAAGCTGCGTAAGCTCGATAGGCTCGGCGCGGATCTTGATCTCCTCGGGCGTGGATGCGTTGGCGGCTTGGGATTTGCTCATGCGCGCACGCTGAACCGCCGCGGGCTCCGCGCCAGCCCCGAATCCGATCTTCAACTCGTTTGCCTCCGCCCACGGCCGTCCCGACCCTCCGCCCATGCCCCCGCCCCTCAACCCGCTGAAATGGTCACGCCCCGCGCTCATCCTCGGCGGTCTCGTCCTCGGCGCCCTCCTCGGCCTCCTCGTCCACACCCTCGTCTCGACCTCCGACGCCCAGGCTCGCCTCGTCTGGTGGCTCGCCCAGGTCGTCCAGCCCTTCGGAAGGCTGTTCATTCGGATCATCTTCATGGTGGTGATCCCGCTCATCTTCTCCGCCATCGTCCTCGGCGTCGCCGAAATGGGCGACCTCCGCAAACTCGGCCGCATCGGTCTCAAGTGCGTCGGCGCCACCCTCCTCCTCTCCGGCGTCGGCGTCGCCATCGCGCTCGCCGTGGCCAACCTCTTCGCCCCCGGCAAACACCTCTCGCCCGACACCCGGGCCGCCCTGATCGCGGAATACCGCGCCGACGCCGCCGGCAAGGTCGCCCTCGGCTCGTCCAAGTCCCCGCCGCCAGCCGAGACGCTCCTCAATCTCGTCCCGCAAAACCCGCTCGCCGAGGCGGTCAACGCTTTCGCTCCCAACTACACGGGCGGCGGCCTCATCTCCGTCATGGTCTTCTCCCTTTTCTTCGGAGTCGCCCTCGCCCTGCTCCCCGCCGAGCGCGGCGCCCCCCTCCTCGCCGTCCTTCGCACGATCTTCGAAGTCTGCCTCCAGATCATCGAGTTTGCCATGAAACTCGCCCCCCTCGGCGTCGCCTGCCTCGGTTTCGCTCTCACCGCCACGCTGGGGCTAGGCTTGGTGAAAACCCTCGGCGCCTACGTGGGCGTCGTCCTCCTCGGCCTCGCGCTCCATCAATTCGTCAGCTATCCGCTCTTCGTCGCCACGCTCGCCCGGCGCTCGCCGCTCGCCTTCTTCCGCCAGAGCCGCGAGGCCGTCGTCACCGCCTTCGCCACTTCCTCGAGCAACGCCACCCTCCCCGTCTCTCTCCGCGTCGCCGAGCAGAACCTGAAGATCCCCGCTCGCATCAGCCGCTTTGTTCTCACCGTCGGCGCCAGCGCCAACCAAAACGGCACCGCGCTCTACGAAGGCGTGACCGTCCTCTTCCTCGCCCAGGTCTTCGGCGTCGACCTGAGCATCTCGCAACAACTCGTGGTCGCCCTTATGTGCGTGATGGCCAGCCTCGGCACCGCCGGCGTGCCGGGTGGCTCCCTGCCCCTCGTCGTCGGCGTGCTCGTGACCATCGGCGTTCCCGGCGAGGCCATCGCCATC
>CAMLNJ010000127.1 GCA_946481225.1 uncultured Verrucomicrobiota bacterium
CATCTCGACGACCTGGTGGCCGGGCGCGATGCGCGGCTCGCCGTCGCCGAAGTCGCGCTGAAGCAGCTCGGCGCTCTTCAGGCAGATGTCGAGCAGGCTGCGGGACCCGGTGGCCTGCTCGTGGGCGACGCCGGCCTCGTAGAGGTGGCCGAGGTTGTAGAGCTCGTGGCTGAGGATGGGATCCTTTTCCCAGCGGTTTTGACCGACCCACTCGTGGGCGGGCGAATCGGGGTGCATGGTGCGCCAGGTGTAGAGGTAGCCATCGGGCTCCTGCGCGGCGGCTACGCGGGCGATGATCTTTTCGAGCTGCGCTTGCAGGCCGGGGTCGGGCCGGACGCTAAGGCAGAAGGCGGCGCCTTCGAGGACCTTGAAGACGTCGGAGTCGTCGAAGGGGTAAACGGTGACGGGCTTGTGTTGGGCGCCGGTTTCGCCGGCGGCGCGGCGTTTGAGGATGTCGGTCGCGAGGTCGAAGTTGGTGAGGCGATCCGAGGTTTCGAGCTGCCCGAGCGCGAAGGGCAGGGTCACGCGGTTGTTGGTCTCCTGGCGGTCATGCCAGAGCCCGTCGGTGAAGCTCACCGCGGTGAAGGGAACGGGCTGGATCGGGTAGTCGGAGCCGGCGGACAGGGTCGGCGCGGCGGCGAGGGCGCCGGCCACCGCGGACACGGCGTAGCAGCGCAGGCGGCTGGAGGCGGAGCGGGAGGACGAGGCGGTGGAAGGGAACATATACGCGAAAATCTCGGCGTCGGCGTTTCCTCTTTCAAAAGGACATTATCCGACAAAATAGGCTCAAATCCGACCTTCGATGGAGCGACTGCATCTTCCCCTTTCCCCCGGTCTGCGGGTGCTGAGCGCGGGGCTCTTCGTCAGTCCCGGCTACGGCATTCATCCGGACCGGGTGATCGACTCCTACGAGATCATCTTTGTGCGGTCGGGCCGGCTGGGCATCGCGGAAGGCGAGCAAGCCTACGAGGTGCGCGAGGGCGAGGCCTTGTGGATGCGGCCGGGCGTGCGGCACTACGGCACGCGGCGGCACGAGGACGATCTGTCCTTCTATTGGGCGCACTTTTATCTGCCGAAGGGCGGCCGGAAGAAGGCGGGCGCAGGCATCGAGCAGTATTCGCGACCGGCGCGGCCGGAGCGGGTGGGGGAGTGGTTTCACCGGCTGGTCGAGTTGCTGGAGTCGGGCGCGCCGGAAGCGGAGGAGGCGAGTCTGCTGCTGCTTTTGCTTTGGCGGGAGCTGGCGCGGGTGCAGGCGCCCTTGCATCCGAACGCGGGCGAGGCGCTCGCGGCGCGGGCGGAGCAGTTTATCGCGACGCGTTTTCCGCAGGGAGTCCATGCGGGCGACGTGGCGAAGGCGATGGGTTGTCACCCGGATTATCTGGGGCGCGTGTTCCGCCGGGCGCACGGCTGCACGGTGAGCGAGGCGATCCACCGGCGGCAGTTGCAGGAGGCGCGCTGGCGTCTGCGCGAGGGCGGGCAAAGCATCGAGGAGGTGGCGCTCGCCTGCGGCTTTCGCGAGCCGCGCTATTTCCGGAAACTTTTCACCGCGGCGCAGGGCGTGAGCCCGCGCGAATACCGCAAGCTGCACGCGCGCATCCGGGTGAACACGCGCTAAGCCGTAATCGAGGAGCGCGAACAAGACGTCGCGCGGACACGGTGGCGCGGGCGGGCCTGGCGGCGTTCAGGGAGTCCACGCGGGGGCGGCCCGGCCGTCGACGGGGCCGATCGTCTCGGTCGTCCCGTCCGGGCGGGTGACGACGAGCCAATACCAGCAGGTCGCATCGGGCCGTGGCAGCTTGTCGAGGTAGACCTGGGCGAGGACGGCCAGTCCGGCGATCCGCCGGCGGTTTTCGGGCGAGGGACGGTCGCCGCGGTAGAGCTCGAGCTTTTGCACGGTGCCGGGAATGCGCCCCCAGGAGAGGAAAACCTCGGCCCCGTCGCGGGCCACCTCGACGGCCGGGCTCATTTCCACGAGGAAGACGCGGTCGCCGGCGAGGGGGCGGAGCGTCTGGTCCGGGACGGCGGTCGTCGATCCGACGTAGGCGGAGCCGCCGGGGTAGGCGTCGCCTTCCGTGGTGTTGTCGCGCAGGCCGAGCCATTCGAAGAACAGTTCCGGCGATGTCCCGGTAAGGTCGAATCCGTAACGAGTGTTAGGATACAGGCTTACCGGGGATTCGAGGGCGATCCGAAGCCAGGCGCCGCTGCCGTCGGCCGTGTTGACGCGCGGGGAGACGGGAAAAAACGCATTCGGGGCGCCGGGAGCGTTTTCCGCCATGGTGAAGGACTCGGAGGCGAGGGCGAAGGCGAAGGTCCCCGCGGCCGCGGGGCGGGTCAGGCGGATCGCGAGGCCGGAGCCGGCCGGCGCGGACCACCAAGTGTCGGACTGGTTCGCCGAGTAGCCGGCATGCTTGATCCAGACGGCGCGGACCTGGTAGCCGGCGGGGTTGTCCCCGGTGGTGAAGGTCTGCCCTTGGTGCGGCCGGTCGAGGCCGGAGACGTAGGTGGCGTGGTCGTTGACGTCGCCGTCGTTGATTCCGTCGCCGGCGATATTGTCCCGGTCTTGGGCCGCGCCCGCGAGGTTCGCGATATCATAGGGGCCCGGCGCGGGCGCGGCGGAGGGGAAGGACGCTTGCGCGCCGTGGAGAGCGAGCGGGAGCGCGAGGAGCGAAAGAGAAAGAAGCGCGCGGCGGCGCGGGAAGAGGCGTGAAGCGGGTGACATGGGGGTGTGCGGCCCTGGATGGGCCACATGAGTGGAAACGGATTTTCCGCCTCCGACCCGTCATGCCGCGGCCAACTTTTTTCCGGCGCCGTCCGAAGCTTCTTTAGTGCCAGCGCGGCGAGCGCCTCGGCTTACGCCGGCGTGATTCTCGCATGGCCGTGCGCTTCGGGAAAATCGTTCGCGTTCAGGGGGACCGTCCCAGATCCTGCTCGATGAGGTCGTAGAGCAAGGCGCGGGCGTAGGCCCACTGGCGTTCCACGGTGCGCTCGCTCAATCCGAGGATCCGGCCGGCTTCGCGGTTGGTGAAGCCGCCGAAGAATTTCAGCGTGACGAGTTGCGCGCTTTCCGGGTCGTCCGCCTCCAGCCGTGTCAGCGCCTCGTTGACGAGGAGAATGCGTTCGTCGGGCTCGCCCGAGACAAGCTGCAAATCGGTCAACTCGATTCGGGCGGGCCGGTTGCCTCGCTTGATGCTGGCCTTTTGGCGGGCGTGGTCGACGAGGACGTGGCGCATCGCCAGGGCGGCCGTCCGGAAAAAATGGTCCTGGTCGTTCCACTTGTGGCGGCCTTGGTTCGCCATGCGCAGCCAAGCCTCGTGCACCAGCGCGGTGGGTTGGAGAGTGCATTCGGCCCGCTGCCCTCGCAGGCGCTGGGCGGCGAGGTGGCGGAGCTCGTCGTAGACGAGGGGCAGAAGCTGGCCGGACAGACGGGAGGGCGTGCCGTCGGAAGGAGGTGGGGTGCCCTCGGAGTCGCTCATGCGGAGGGGGAATATGCGGGGGCGGCCGGGTCCCGCGTCAAGGATGGTCCTGGTGTAGTGCGCGCGAAAGTCAGGGAGCCATTCCCAAGGCCGACGGGCGGGACGCCCGTGCCACGTGGAATGTGTCGTTGTTTTCGACGCACTACACTAGCGCCGGATCACCACGCGGTAGAAGGCGCGGGGCGAGGGCGGCATCGGCGGAAGCGCGAGCAGCAGCTGGGCGCCGGTGCCGGCCTGGGTGGCGCCGATGTCGGTCCACGCGCCCAGGAGGTCGTTGGTGTATTGCGCTTGATACGCGTGGCCGGGCACGGAGGCGGGGATGGCCAGGGTCGCGTTCGAGCTTTGGTCGGCGCCGATCGCGAGCGTGATTTTCACCGATTGAATCTCGGCGTCGGTGATGATCGCGGACTGGGGCGTGGCGCTCGTCGGCGAGGTCGCCGGGCCGGTGCCGGCGAGCGTGGTGGCGTCGACGGTGTAGTAATAGGTCTGGCCGAAGTTCAGGCCTGCGTGCGTGTAAGCCGTGGCGGTCGAGCCGGTGGAGAGCGTGGAGTATGGGCCGGCGACGGCGGTGGCGTAGCGGAGGGTGTAGGCGCTGGCGTTGGCGACGGCGTTCCACGCGAGTTGGATCTGGAGCGGACCAGGGGTGGCGGCGAGGCCGCCGGGCGCGGGCGGGAGGCCGGCGGCGAGCGCGGTGAGTTCGTCCGAGGCGAGGGCGCGCGGGTAGATGCGGAACTCATCGAGCGCGCCGTAAAAATAGGGGTCGGCGGCGAATTGGGAGCGGCCGAGATAATTGCGCGTGGTGGCGCCAAGCGAGGAAGGTCGGAGCGTCATGGCGTTGTTCGCGCCGACGAGGGCGCCGTTGACGTAGAGGCGGCCGACGGCGCCGGAGAGCGTGACGGCGACGTGGCTCCAAGCCCCGACGGCGAGGGGGGCGGTGGCGTTGATTTGCTGTTCGTTGACGTAGCCCGCAGTGGTGATGCGGAAGGAGGGCGCGCCACCGTTGTCCAGGGTGAGGGTCATGTAGGCGCCCGCGAGGGCGGTGGGCGTCGTGTCATTGCCAAAGTCGAAAACGCGCATCCAGGCGGCGAGCGAGGCGGGGCGCACCCAGGCGGAGATCGTGAAATCGGCGAGGCCGCCGACGACATGGGAGGGGAGGGCGAGGTGTTGGGAGGAGGCGGGGTCCAGGGCGACGGCGTTGCCGATCTTGCCGGATTGCCAGGTGGCGCCGTTGACGAGGGTGGCGTGCCAGCCGAGGCCGCTCGCGTCGGCGGCGGTGACGCCGCTCGTCTCGTCGAACTTGAGGTGGGTGGTGGCGGCGGACTGGTCCGCGGGGCCGGGCGAGGCGAGCGCGGCGACGTCGGCGGCGGGGAGGGCGTGGTTGTAGACGCGGAAGTCGTCGACGAGGCCGTCGAAGCCGGGGTCGGCGTCGAACTGGCTGTCGCCGATGTAATTGAGCGCGGGGCTAAAATCGGAGGGCTTGATCGTGAAGGCGGAGGACGAGGCGACCTCGGCGCCGTTGACGTAGAGGCGGGCGGTGGCGCCGCCGAGCGCGACGGCGACGTGCGTCCATTGGCCGACGGGCAGGGCGGGGGCGTTGAGCTGTTGCTCGGCGCCGCCGTTTTTGATCGCGAAGCGAAGGCCGGCGCCCCCGGCCGAGGGCGTGAGGAAGAGGTATTGGTCGGTGCCGTTGCCGAAGTCGAAGACGCGTTGCCAGGAGGCGCCGCCATTCCAGAAGACCCAGGCGGCGACGGTGAGGTTTTCATACCCGGCGACGCCGGGGGGCAGGTTCGCGCGTGTGCCCGAGCCGTCGAGCACGAGGGATGCGGCGCCGACGCGGCCGGCGCCGTAGCGGGCGGGGGCGGGGGGCTCGGCGTCGTTGCCGTTGCCCGAGGCGTCGCGGACGTCGCCCTCGAATGCATAGCGGGCGACGAGCGTGGGGGCCCCGGTGGGGGTGGCGCTCGCGAAGGGGCTGGGGCTTGATCGGTTCAGGGAGCGATCCGCGGCGAGGACGCGGTAGTAGTAGGTCCGGCCGGGGATCGCGGATTCGTCGACAAAGGAGGTGGCGGCCAGATCGCGGGCGATGGTTTCGTAGCCGGTGACCGTGTTCTCCGAGCGGAGGACCGTATAGCCGGCGAGGTCGGAGGCGGCGACGGCATTCCACGAGAGGCGGACCGAGACGGGGTTGGCGACGGCGGCGAGGCCGGTCGGCGCGGCGGGCGCGACGAATTCGACGGCGGCGCCGGCGGGGATGAGGCGCCACTGCTGGTTGAGGCCGTTGGGGCCGGTCCACTGGAAGATGTTCGCGCCGTCGGCAGAGGAGGCGTTGTCGACGTCGAGGCACTTGGTGCTCCAACGATTGCGGATCGTGAACCAGCCGCCGCCGATGTATTGGAGGAAGTAGTGCTGGTTTGAATTCACGCCGGCGGTCCACTGGACGATGTCGCCGCCGTCGTCGTGGGACCAGTGGAGGAGGTCGGCGGCCTTGCCGGAATGGGCGGCTTTGATCGTGAAGTAGCTGTAGTCGCCGCCGGTGCGTGAATCGAGGGGGACGACGTCCCATTGCTGGTGGGTGGCGCCGGTGTAGGTGTTCTGGCGGATGTCGGCGCCGTCGGCGGTGCTTCCGCCGACGACTTCCATGACTTTTCCGCTGGCGCGGTTGACCAGGATGTAGCGGCCGTTGATCGCGGGCTGGACGTCGGCGCCCCAGGTGATGTTCACCAGTTTTTCCGCGTTGGGCTGGTTCACCGAGTAGCCGTTTCCGCCGGGGAGGATGACGGTGTAGTCGTGGCGTGGGCCGTGGCCGTCGTAGAAAACTTTTCGGTCGCGGTTGAAGAAGCGATAGCTCGTGGTGACGGCCTGGCGTTCGGATGCGCCGACGAAGGCCTGGACGGCGCCGGAGGGGGCGCGGTAGACGGCGGCGGCGGTCCAGTTGGGGCGATGCTCGGCGTAGCCGAGGCGCACGCCCTGGTTGGTTTTGACGAAGGTGCCGCGGGTGAGCTCGGCGGTGCCCCACCAGATGCCGGTTTGCAGGCCGTATTCGGCGCCGACGATGGCTTCGCAGACGTTGTGCAGCTCCTCGTTCACGGCGTGGTCGCCGCTGTTGAGCACGTTCTCGTAGAAGCTGACGTAGTTGTCGAAGCTGCCGGCCAGTTGGTGGGTGGTGCCCTCGGTCACGCGGTTTTTGATCGGATTATACCAGGTGTCGGCCGCGTCGCAGCTGAGGGTGCTGGGGCCGGCGAGGGCTACGCCGGGGAACTCGGGGCTCGTTTGAAGCAGGCCGAGGATGTCGTAGAGGTTGGTGACCGTGCCTTGGCCCCAGCCGTAATCGGGTTCGTTGAAAGGGGCGGCGGAGACGAGCGTTTTGCCCTGGGCCTCGAGGGCGCGCACCGTGGCTTCCATCGCCTGCACCCAACGGCTCGGGATGACTTCGCTGCCGTTTTTAAACCAGGCATCGACGCCCGCCTCGGTGTCGGGGGTCATGGTCACGGGTTTGCCCGCGCCGGCAAGATTCGCGAGGTTCACGCGGTTGGTAAGCGTGGCCAGTTGGGCGGAGGCCAGCTCTCCGTTTACCAGCTGGGCGTTGACCGGGAAGGATACGCGCACGAAATCGACCTGGTCCTGACCCATGTAGGCGACGCCGCGTAACATATTGTCGTAGCTGGGCCAGGCGGTGTCGAGGCCCCACTCGGTGATCGCCTTCGAGACGCCGGCGTCGGCGGTGCCGAAGAGAAGGGTGCGGTCCTGCGCGGCGGCGGGGGCGCTCGCGGCGAGCGCGAGGAGCGCGAGCGAGAACGCGTGGAACGGGGCGCGGGAGATCCGGGGCGTGGGGCAAGAGGGGCAGGCGGGGGCGGGCACGATTTTAAAAAAACGAGTTTCGGCGACTTACTGCGCCAAAGAACGGCGCCGTGGGAAAAAACGCGCAAGTGCGTCGCGCTGCTTGGCCGGGAATCAAAAGCCCCCGCCCGGGCGATCACGCGGGGGCGGGGGCTGATGGGAATCGGGGATGCGGGGCGGCTCAATCGACCAAGCGCCACTGCTGGTTGTGGCTGCCGCCGCTGGACCAGTTTTGCATGGCGGTGCCGTTTGTGGTGGAGCCGCCGGTGTCGAGGCACTTGCCGTTGGCGCGGTTGATCACCTTGTAGTAGCC
>CAMLNJ010000128.1 GCA_946481225.1 uncultured Verrucomicrobiota bacterium
AGGCAGGGGAACGAAGGAGATGATAGGCCTCGGTCTGTCGTTCTGTTTTCTGTCGGTCTGTCGTTCTGTTTAGCGGCGGCGGTTCCAGTAGACGAGGAGGCCGACGACGGCGGCGGCGGCGGGGAGGGCGAAGAGGAGGGTGAGGCGGAGGCGGCCGAGCTGGGCGGAGGAGAGGGAGAGCTGGAATTTCTCCACGGGGCGGGGCGGGAGGTTGAGCTGGGTGTCGCGGTCGACGAGCCAGTTGACGGCGGCGAACGCGAGGAAGGCGTTCACGCCGGCGATGCGTTGGTTGGCGATCCAGTCGGCGTTGCCAAAGACGGCGAGGCGGCCGCCGCGGACGCTGAAGGGGAGGGCGCTCTTGGGCGTGACGCGTTCGGAGGCGACGCCAAGGCCGAGGCGCGGGGGCGGCAGGAGGTCGGTCTCGTCGCGCGTCGGGGCGCCGGTTTGCCGGTAGGACCGTTCACCCCAGGCGGTGGGGGACGCGCCGACGAGGGGGATGACGGAGAGGGCGGGATCGAGGGAGCGGCCGGGGTCGGCACGGACGACGCGGGAGGCGCCGAAGCGGAGGGCGATCTTGTTGTCGGCGAGGAAGCGCACGGCGGAGTGGCCGGAGTCGGAGGGGTAGGCGACGAGATCGCCGGTGTCGGAGCGTCCGTCTGGGCCGGGATCGATGACCACGACGTCGTCGGCCTGGACGCCCCAGTCGAAGAGCAGATCGTCGAGACCGTGGCGGATGCCGGGCTTCAGGAGGAGGAGGAGGCGGCCGGCCTGGGTGGAGAGGTAGCGGCGGAGGAGCTCCTGCTCGGCGGGGGTATAACGGCCCTGGGTGCCGACGCAGACGAGGAGATCGGCGTCGGGGGGGAGGGCGCGTTCGGTGGGCAGGTCGAGGACGTCGACCTCGAAGTTGCGCAGACGAAGTTCGTCGCGGAGGACGGACAGGCCCCGGTCGGGGGACGGGTCGGCGGGGTCCATTTCTCCGTGGCCGATGAGGAAGTAGATCTTCTGTTTTTTGGTGCGGGTGACGTCGAGGATGGCGGCGGTGAAGGCCTGCTCGCCGGTGAAGGCGACCTTTTGTTCGTTTTTGATGCGGTAGAGGTCGTCGAGCTTGATCTCGCGGCGATTGGCGCCGGCGAAGACAAAGATGCGGTTCGGGTCGGTGACGCCGTGGCGCTCGGCTGCGGTGCTATTCCGGAATACGTTGATGAACTCGACCTTGATCGGGCCGCGGGGGTTGGCGGCGGAGGCGTCGACGTAGTCGCGCAGGAGGCTGCGCACGTTGCGGTAGGCCTGGACGAGGTCGTCGTTGTCGGCGTCTTCGGTGAAGGTGACGACGATGGTGACGGGCGCGGGCAGCTCCTTGAGGTAGGAACGGGTCTCGGCGGAGAGCGAATGCCGGGAGTGGCGGGAAAGGTCGATGCGCCAGGCGTGGCGGGTGGCGAGGAAGTTGAGGCCGGCGACGAGGGTGAGAATGAGGAAGCCCTGCGCGAGCAGGTGCGCGGTGCGGCGGCGGCGGGCGGAGGCGAAGGTGGCGGGCATCGGGCGGCGATTTTTAACCACGGATTACTCGGATGGGCACGGATGTCGGAGTGGGTCAGCTGTGCAGCAGCTTGGCCTCGACGCCGAGGATGCCGAGGATGAGGGAGAGGGTGGCGCCGCTCAGGTAGTAGAGGACCTGGCGGGTATCGACGACGCCGCGGGTGAAGTCCTCAAGATGGGTGAAGACCTGGAGGTAGTCGACGGCGGCGCGGACGGAGGCGAGATGCTCGAGTTTCAGGACCTCGAGGGTGGAGGCGAAGCGCGTGCCGAAGACGAGGGCGAGGAGGAGGACGAAGGCGAGGATGCCGGCTACGGCCTGGTTGCGGGTGAGGGCGCTGGCGAGGATGCCGACGGAGATGAAGAGCGTGCCGGAGACGGCGACGAAGAGATAGCCGCCGATGAGAGGACCGTGGTCGAAGTGCTGGGCGGAGCCGGCGAACTTCTGGAGGATGTAGAAGAAGCCGCCGGTGGCGGCCCAAAGCCCGAGATAGAGGGCGTAGGCGGCGAAGAACTTGGCGAGCACGACCTGCGGCGTGGTGACCGGGGTGGTGAGGAGGGTCTCGAGGGTGCCGAGGCGGCGCTCCTCGGCGAGGGACTTCATGGTGAGGAGCGGCACCATGAAAAACACCGGCATCCAGAAGAGTTGGAAGAACACGGACGCGGGCGAGTCTTCCTGCGGGGCGGAGGCGAAGGTCTCGAGGATGCCCGCGAAGATGAAGCCCATCACGAGGAGGAAGAGCGTCGCGGCGATGTAGGTCGCGGGGCTGACGAGCAGCATGCGGAGCTCGTGGGCGAGGAGGATGCGGAAGGGGCGCATGTGAATCAGAGCGGAAGAGCGACAGAGGACAGCGCGACAGAGCGCTGAAACGGAACGACGAAGGCAGGCGGGATGACAGGGCAGCGGCGGGGGCAATGGTATGGCGAGGGCATGGCGTCTGTCGTTCTACTCTCTGTCGCTCTGTCGTTCTGGTTTTTCAGGCGGCCTTGGCCTGGGTGGCGGCGAGGAAGACCTCCTCGAGGGTGTGGCGGGCGCGGGTGAGGGCGCGGAGGCGGAAGCGGGTGTCGCGAGCGAGGGCGTTGACGAGGGCTTCGCGGAGGTCGGGGGCGTCGGACGGCGCGGAGAGGCGCAGGGTGACGAAGCCGGCGGCGTCCGCGTCGGCGGTGGAAACGGTCGCGAGGCCGGGGTGCAGGCCGGCAAGGACGGCGGGGAGCTGGTCGAGAGGGCCGGCTAGCTCGAGCTCGTAGTGGCCGGGACCGAAGAACTCGTGGCGGAGGTCGGCGGGGGCGCCGGCGGCGACGACGCGGCCTTGGTTGACGATGACGACGCGGTCGCAGGTGGCCTCGATCTCGGGGAGGATGTGCGAGCTGATGAGGACGGTCATGCGGCCGCGCAGGGAGGCGATGAGGTCGCGGACGGCGAGGATCTGGTGCGGGTCGAGGCCGATGGTGGGCTCGTCCATGATGATGAGCCGCGGCTCGGCGAGGATGGCGTCGGCGATGCCGACGCGCTGGCGGTAGCCTTTGGAGAGCTTGCCGATGATGCGGTCGCGGACGCGGCCGAGGTCGCAGAGATGGACGACCTCGTCGAGGCGCGGGGCGAGCTTGCGGCGGGTGAGGCCTTTGAGGCGGCCGCGAAAGTGGAGGTATTCGCCGACCCGCATGTCGTCGGGGAGCGGGTTGTTCTCCGGCATGTAGCCGAGGTGGTTCTTCACCTCGGCGGGGTGGGCGGCGACGTCGATGCCGCAGACGGTGACCTGGCCGGAGGTGGCGGGGAGAAAACCGGTGAGGATGCGGAGGGTGGTGGACTTGCCGGCGCCGTTGGGGCCGAGGAGGCCGATGATTTCGCCGTGGGCGACCTCGAAGCTCACGCCGCGCACGGCGAGGTGGCCGGCGTAACTCTTTACCAAATCGCGGACAACGATGGCGGGAGCGGAGGCTGCGGCGGTGGCGGGAGAAGTTTGAACGGCGGGTTCTGGCATGAAGGGCGGCGAGCTTTGATAGCCTGCGACTCTCCGCCAATGCCCAATGTTGCGCGGAATTTCAGGCGTCGGCTTAGCGATCAAGCCACGGGCGGAGGGACCCGCCCGTCCACCCCCAATCCGTCCTTACGGCGCAGGCGCGTGGCTCTCCCACGCTTTGCAGTCGCCGAACTGTCTCAGGGGAGCGTGACGTTCAGTCGGAGGAAGCGGCGGGGGGCGGCGTTGGTCGGGAGGGTGTCGCGATAGAGGACGGTCTCGGTGCCGTCGCCGTTGGCGAGCGGGGCGCCGACCTGGACGGCGGGTTCCCACGTGGAGAGATCGCCGGTGGCTTCGGCGGAGTAGACGACGCCTTGGCGGCCGACGGGGCGGCGGACGTGGAGGGCGAGGTAGGTGTCGGTGCCGTTGGACCAGGTCGCGGCGACGGGGAGGCCGGGGCGGTTTTCCGCCCAAGCGGTGGCGTCGGGGGCGGCGGGATCGAGGCCGAGGGCCCATTCGAGGAGGTTGTTTGCGCCGTCCTGATCGGGGTCGGCGGTGGCGCCGATCACGGTCTCGTCGGTCTGGCCGGGGTAGGCGGCGGCGAGCCAGTCGGCGTAGACGTGGGGGTTGGAGGCCACGTTGACGACGAGGTCGTTGAAGGTCGTGGCGTTGGCGTTGGTCGCGGAGAGGCGGAGGACGTAGGCGCCGGCGCGGTTGAAGGTGACGCTGGTCGACGGCGAGGAGGCGGACGCGAAGGTGGCGTCGCCGGGGCCGCTGACGCGGGTCCAGACGGTTGAGGCAAGGGCGCCGGCGTCGACGGTGGCGGAGCCGTTGAGGGTGGAGGCGACGCCGCTGGTGGCGGCGGGAGCGGTGCCGACGGAGACGTTGGGCGCGACGGCGGAGATGGCGAAGGCGGCGACCTCGGAGGCGGAGAGGGCGCGGCGGTGGAGGCGCAGGTCGTCGAGGAGGCCGTCGAGGTAGGCGTCGCTGGCGAACTGGGAGCGGCCGAGGTAGTTTTGCGTGGTGGACCCGAGGCCGGAGGGAGCGACGGTGAGGCCGGTGTTGCGGCCGACCTCGACGCCGTTGACGTAGAGGATGCCGAGCGCGCCGGACTGGGTGACGGCGACGTGCGTCCAGACGCCGGCGGAGAGGGGGGCGGCGCCGCTGATGGTCTGCTCGCTGCCGCTGGCGGATTTGATCGCGAAGCGGACGGGGCCGCCGGAGCCGGCGGAGGGGGTGATGAACAGGTAGTTGGAGGTGCCGCTGCCGAAATCGAGGATGCGCGACCAGGCGCCGATGGTGTCGAGTTTCACCCAGGCGGAGGCGGTGAAGGCGGAGAGATCGGAGACAATGCCGGTCGGGAGGGTGGCGTGCTGGCTGACGCCATCGAGGGATACAGCGTTGTTGAGCAGGCCGGCCATGCGGGCGGGGGAACCGACGAGGGTGGCGGGGCGTGCGCCGGCCGAGGAATCGGCGGCGGTGGCGCCGGAGCTCTCGTCGAACTTGAGCCAGAGGGCGAGGTTGGCGTCCGGGGCGGGCTTCACGCCGACGGTAACCTGGGCGGTGGCGCTGCCGGAGGGGTTGTTGTGGGTTACGCGCAGGACGTAGGTGCCGACGGCGGAGAAGCGCACGGTGGTGGAGGCGCTGGTCGACGAGGCGAAGGTGACGGAGGCCGGGCCGCTGACGAGGGACCATTGCAGACCGGTCGAGAGCTGGCCGCCGGGGACGGCGAGGAGCTGGAGCTGCGCCGGCGCGCCGGTGAGCGCGATCGCGGCGACGGCGGGGCTGGAGATGGAGACGGTGGGCTCGCCGACGAGGGACTTGATCTCGATGGCGCTCAACGCGCGGGCGTAGAGGCGGAGGTCGTCGAGGTCGCCGGCGTAGCGGTCGGCGGAGGACGCGTCGACCGGGGCGGCGCCGAGGAAGAGGTCGCCGGTGCCGGCGGCGATAGTGCCGGTGGCGGGGACGGAGCCGGTCTGGACGCCGTTGACGTAGAGGCGCAGCGCGGCGCCGTCGTAGGTGGCGACGACGAGCGACCAGATGTCGGCGGCGGGCAGGGGCGCGGTGACGGAGCGGGAGGGATCGCCGAGCTCGAACTTCAGCAAGCCGTCGCTGGCGAGGAGGCGATACTGAAGAGGCGCGGAGCCTTTTTGCACGAGGACGCGTTGGCCGGAGCCGCTCCAATCGGAGGGGCGAATCCAGGCGGAGAGGGTGAGGGCGGAGGCGGGGTTGAGCGCGGCGTCGTCGGAGACGCGGCCGTGGCCGGTGGCGCCGTCGAAACGGAGGGCGTTGCCGGAGGGGCCGGCGACGAAGTTCGCGCCGCCGGAGAGGGCGACGGCGGGGCCGCCGACGAGGGAGGCCGCGGAGGTGCCGGAGGTTTCGTTGAACTCATACCACGCCTCGGGCGGGGCGGTGGAGGTGAGGGAGTCGGGGCCGGTCTGGTAGTTGCCGAGGATCTGCTGGTCGCTCAGGGCGTAGTCGTAGATACGGAACTCGTCGTAGGTGGCGTTGATGTTGGAGTCGGCGGACCAGTTGGAGCGACCGAGCCAGACGTTGAGGTCGGGCAGGGTGTCGGGGCCGAGGAGGGAGGGGGCGGTCTTGAGGAGCGCGCCGTTGCGGTAGAGTTTCCAGGCCGCGGCGGCGGGGTCGTAGGTCGCGACGAGGTGGACGCGCTGGCCGAGGATGGTGCCGCCGGCGCTGTCCTGGGTGGATCCGCCGGTCAGGCCGCTGCCGCCGCGCTCGAAGCGGATGGTCTGGGCGGTGCCGACGTTGGCGGAGACGATGAGGTAGTCGGTGCCGTTGAAGGTGCCGCCGAGGGCGGTGGTCTCGCCGGTGCTGTTGGCGCCGAAGTCGAGGAGGCGCGAGTAGTTGAAGTTGGCGTGGACGGTGACCCAGAGTTCGTAGCTGGCGGCGGCGTATCCGGGATTCTGCGACAGGGAGCCGGAGGCGATGCCGTTGGGCAGGTCGATGTAGGCGGCGGTGGCGGGGGCTCCGCCGGGGAGGCGGAGGCCGGAGCCGGTAAAGGAGGCGCCGGCGCCGCGGACGACGCCGTGGGCGGAGCCGATGGAGTCGGCGACGGCGGCGCCGTCGGGCGCGGAGGCGGCGGCCTCGGCGAAGCGGTAGCGATGGACGGGCCCGGCGCCGAGCGCGCGCTGGGCGCGCAGTCCGGAGGCCGCGAGGGAAACCGCCAGCAGGGCGAGGAGGAGGCGGGCGGGTTTCATAGGTCGGGGTCGACGAACTTCCATTGCTGGTGGGTGGCGCCGGAGTAGGGCGCGAGCTCGAGCGTCGCGCCGCCGGTCGCCGCGGCGCCGGAGACCTGGAGGTAGGCGGAGGGGGCGTGCGCGGGGGCGAGGCGCACCCAGCCGTTGCCGGTGTTGGCAAAGGTCCATTTCTGCGAGCTCGCGCCGGAGTAGGGCGCGAGCACGGCCTTGGCGCCGGTCGCGGTCGAGCCGGCGGCGATGGAGAGGGCGAGGCCGGATTGGTCCTGCGGGTAGATCCGGAACTGGCCGCCGCCGACGCTTTGAAGGGTCCAGCGCTGGGTGGCGGCGCCGGACCAGGCCTGCTGCTCGGCGGCGGCGCCGGCCAGGGCGGTCTGGCCGCGCACGCCGAGGCCGAAGACCTGGGCGTGGCGGGGCGAGAGGCGATAGTCGCCTTCGCTCATGCCGAGGAGGACGGGCTCCCAGCGCTGCTCGTTGCCGGGCCAGTAGTCGTCGTAGGTGATGATGTCGCCGCTGTTGTTGGCGGCGCCGTCGGCGGTGAGGACCTGCTCGGTGCCGCGTTTGCGGAGTTTGATCAGGCCGTCGGGCATGAGAAGGAGCTCGAAGCGCTGGGAGTTGAGCTCGTTGCGCGTCCACTGGATGATCTCGGTGTAGTTGGAAGAGCCGTCGCCGGAGACATCGAGCCACTTGTCGGTGCCGAGGTGGTTGAAGCTGTAGGTGCCGTCGGCGTTGCGCCAGGCGACCCACTGCTGGGCGGGGGAGTTGGCGAAGGTGGCGAGGACGGGCTCGACGCCGGCGGTGGAGCTGTTGTTGGGAACGGCGAGGTAGCGGTCGAAGGATTTGTTGCGGAAGCCGTAGATGCCGCCGTCGACGAGGAGGCGGTGGGGGCCGGTGTAGCCGGGGGCGAA
>CAMLNJ010000129.1 GCA_946481225.1 uncultured Verrucomicrobiota bacterium
GGCCGCGCCGCAATGGCTGAGAATCACGCGAACGGGCAACACGTTCCGCGCCTACCACTCCGCCAACGGCGCGAGCTGGACGCAGATCGGCTCCAACGCGACGCTCACGATGTCCTCCGCGCTCACGATCGGCATCGCAGTCAGCAGCCGCGCCGACGGCACGCTGTGCAGCGGCGTCTTCGATAACGTCACGGTCACGCCGTAAGGCCTCGGCTTCCGGACGGTAACAACCCGGCGGCTTGCTCCTCGCGGGCCGCCGGGTTTCTGCTTTGGTCGTCTTCCGATGCCCCGTCCCCGATACAAGCGTCCGCGCCACGCCCTTGTCGGCGGGGCCGCCTCGGCCCTGTTGCTCGCCCTCGCAGGCGTGGATTCCGGGTGTTCCCGCCCTCCGGCGAAAGAGACGCCCGCGCCGCGCCCGGTAGTGGCGGCGCCCGCTCGCTCGCTTCCCGTCGAAGCGGTCTCGCGGGCGCCGGCGCCGACCATGGACGACTGGCGCGAGGAACTCGCCGCGATCACGGGCGAGCCCGACGAGGCACGCCGCGAAGAGGCCTGGGCGCGGATGGCGGAAACACTGGTGAAATCCGGTCCGGCCGAGGCGCTGGGATTTTGTCTGCGCGAGGACGCCTCCGACGCCGAGCGCGACTTCGGCTCCCGCCTCTTGCGTCGCTGGGTCGGAGACGACGCGCCCGCCGCCGCACGCTGGGCGGCCGAGGCTCCCGAGGGGCCGGCACGCCGGCTCGCGGCCGGCGTCGTCGCCACTTGCTGGGCGGAGACCGATCTCCCCGCCGCGATCGCCTGGGCGGGCCGCTTGCCGGAAGGGGAGGGCAGGCAGGCGGCCATCCTTGGCGTCGCCTACGAGGCGGCGCGCAGCGAGCCGGTCGATGCGCTGGCCTTGGCCTTGGAGCTGCCGGAGGACCGGCTGCGCGACGATTTGCTGGCCCACGCCGTCGCCCAGTGCGCCGGGCTCGCGCCCGCCTCGGCCGCCGCCATGGTGGCGGAGTTCCCCGACGAGTTGTTGAGGTCTCGTCTGCTCGGGGCGATCGCCGCCGCCTGGGCGGACGCCGATCCGGCGGCGGCTGCGCGGGTGGCGCTCACGATCCAGACCGAGCGCGAACGGGACAACGCCGTTGTTTCCGTCGTGCAGCGCTGGGCGCAAAAAGATCCGACCGCCGCCGCGGCCTGGGTCGCGGCCTTTCCCGAGGGGCCGCTGCGCGAAACCGCGTTCGAAAACTTGCGGAAACTCGGGCCGGAAAAAGTTCCGCTTCCGGGCCCGCGACGCGAGGCGCCGCACTGAAATCATTTTCGCCTACAACGTATAAAGGGAGGCCCTAAAAACGCCGCTCTGATGTAGGCCCGCCCGCCGGTCGGGCCGCCAGACCAGCGGTCTGGCCTACAGTCGGGCTGCTTTCCCCACGGTCTGGCCTGCAGATCGCGATCATCGGATCTTGTTACGACGCAATGCGAGACGGGTATGAGGTCGAGCCCCGGGAGCGTTCGCGCCGGCGGGGAAGAGCTGGACGCGGTTGAAGTCGCGGTCTCTTCGACCATGTTTCGACGATGCCGCGTATCCTGTTCCTGCTACTCGGATGGCTGGCCATGGCGGCCGCGCCGCTCCGAGCGGACGAAGTCGACGCATTGCTGGAGCAAGCCGTCGCGGCCGAGACGCGGCTCGAAACCGGGCGCGCGCTGGAACTCTACCTGGAGGCGGACCGGCTTCGTCCCGATGACGCGCGGATACTCCAGAAGATCGCGCAACAACTCTCCGACCTGACGCTCCTGATCGGCGACGACGCCCAGATACGCGCGCAGACGCGTCGGGCCTTGGACTACGCACGGCGGGCGGTGGAGCTCGAGCCCGACAACGCGTTGAACGTGCTCTCGCTCGCGGTCTGCTACGGCAAGATGGGGGTTTATAGCGAGACGCGGGCGAAGGTCCGCTATTCGCGGCTCGTGAAGCAGGAGGCGGAGCGCGCGATCGCGCTCGATCCGAACCTGGACTGGGCGCACCACGTCCTCGGGCGCTGGCATCGAGAGGTGGCGGGGCTCGGGCCGGCGACGCGGTTCTTCGTGCGCATGATCTACGGCGGCCTTCCCGGAGCCTCGGGCCAGGCTGCGATCCGGCATCTGGAGAAGGCCGTGGCGCTGGCGCCGTGGCGCGTGCCGCACCACCTCGAGCTGGGTTTCGCCTATCTCGCGGCGGGGAGGAAGGAAGATGCGCGCCGGAGCTTCGCGCGGGGCTTTGAGCTGCCCTCGACGGAGCGTTACGACGAGCCGGCGAAGGACCGGGCTCAAACCGTCTGGAAAAAACTCTGATCGTCGCCGCGTGCGCGGGGGCCACTATGCGCAGGATGTCTCACGCCGCGCTTCCGAGTCTTCCCCCTCCGATTCTGCGCCCCTACGCGCTGCCCGCGATCAACGCGCCGGTGCCGCTCGCCGAGATCGCGGCGATCTGCGCGCACTACGAGCTCCCGGCGTTGGCGGCGCGCATCGCGCTGGATCCGCCGGTGAAGCCCTTTGTGAGCGACGGATGCACGGGCTGGGTCAACGAGTGGCAGGGCGTGAGCATCTATCCCGCATGTTTCCTGCACGACCTGAAATACTGGGCGGGGTATCCGGGCGAGGAGGTGGAGCGGCTCGCGGCGGACGCGGAGCTGATGGTCGACGTGGCGCGGCTGCTTCGCGGCACGCGCATGGCGGAGGTGATGTTCAACGGGGTGCGGATCGGCGGGCGCGAGGGGTTTCGCGCGTCGTTCTCCTGGGGTTTCGGGCGGAGGTGAGGTTGCATGGGGCGTCCCGCCCATGTTCCTGAAGCGGACAGGCGGGCCGCCTGTCCGCCACGGGCAAGATGCCCGTGCCGCGTCGGCGGCGAGGCGCCTTGCGGGCCTTGGCGCGCGGGATAGAATGTGGGCATGGCCGATCTGCTTCCGCGTTTCTTGCAGGCCTTCATCCCGCTCTTCGTGGCGCTGGACCCGATCGGGATGGCGGCGGTTTTTCTTTGGCTGAGCGCGGGCGTGGCGGAGACGCGGAAGCGGCGGATCGCGCGGCAGGCGGTGGCGACCGGCGGCGTGGTGGCGCTGGCGTTTTTGTTTCTCGGCCAGGGCATTTTCGCGGCGGTGGGCATCACGGTGGGCGACTTCCAGATCGCGGGCGGCTTGATCCTGTTCATTCTCGCGGCGCGCGATCTTTTGCAGCCCTTCGCCGCGGCGCCTGCGGAGTTGCCGGAGGATTTCGGCGTGGTGCCGCTTGGCATGCCGCTGATCGCCGGGCCGGCGGCGATCGCGACGCTGCTGTTGCTCGCTCAAACGGTCGGGCTGGGGGTGACGCTGGCGGCCTTGGCGGTGAATCTCGGGCTGTTGACGCTGTCGTTTTCGCAGGCCGACCGGCTGGTGCGGTTGATCGGCGCGACCGGGCTGCGCGCGATCTCGAAGATCGTGTCGTTGTTGTTGGCGGCGATCGCGATCAGTCTGATCCGGCGCGGTTGGGCGGCGGGTTGACCGCCCTCGCCGGCCGGCGCGGAGGACGCCGGCGAATCAGACCCGCAGGACGCGGAGGCCGAGATCGGGGTCCAGGAGGCCGACCGCGGTCTGCGCGGCATCGAGGCACCAGGAGCGGTCCTTGCGGCGCGGCTCGCGGCCGCGGGTGTGGCCGACGATCTGCGGCAGCGGCAGGTCGTCGACGAATTCCTGGTCCCAATCGAGCCAGAGCACGCCGCCGACGGGCGCGCTGCGGCCGCCGCGCGCCGGGCCGACGGCGAAGAGCGGGCCTTCCTCGCCGCGTGCGAGCCAGGACGCCCACGCGGCGTTCGCCTCGCGGATGAAATTTTCCGACTGCGTCTCCGGGCGGGGAGACACGGCCCAGGGCCAGAGGCGGCGGGAGACGCCCGCGTGGCTGAGGAGGTAGCCATGGGCGACGGCGGCGAGGCCCCAGGTGCGAAGAAAGGCCGCGGGCCAGGCGCCGAGCAGGCGGGCGTAGGTAGCGGCGGTGGGCACGGCCGCGTCGAGCTGGCGGATTTTCTCCTCTTCGCCGGCGAGAAGAAGGCGGGCGCGGACATGCGCCATGCGGAGCGCCTCGACGTCGTGGTTGCCCGCGAGAAAAACGCAGCCGTGCGGGTGGGTTTCGGCGAGTTCGGGCAGGCGTTCGGCGACGGCGCGCAAGGCGGCCTCGCCCTTCCACTGCGGGTTGATGGCGTCGGCATGGTCGCCGAGAAAACACAGCGTGGCTCCTTCGCGCGCGGCCAAGGCGACGGCGCGGTCGAGGAAACCGAGGTCTTGATGGACGTCGGGAACAACGAGGACCGGGCGGTCGGGACTAAATTCAAAAAAAGGAATCACGAAACAGACCTTCGGGCATGGGCGCCCCGGCTAGGGGTTCAACCTCAAAGGAGGGGGACACAAACGGAATCGGTCCGCGGGCGCCTTCCGGCTCGCCGCCACGGGCGGCGGGAGGCTAGCCAGCCCCGCTTCCCCGGGAGCCGCGAGACGAGGGCGAGGCCGGGTCGTCGGCCGCGTCTTTGCGAAGCGCGGCGAACGGAATGGGAAGAGGCGCGGCTCGGGGCTTGGCGCGGACGGGATTTGGGGCACGCTGCGCCGCGCTCGATGGATTCGACTTTTTCCAAGATCTCGCAGGTGCGGCTCGACGGGACGACCGGCGGCGCGGTGAAGACCTTGCGCGGCTTCGACAAGTCGCGCCACAGCGTGCCCGACGCGGTGAACGCGGCGACGAGCGGGTTTCTCGCGCGGCTCTGCGCGGCGGAGCTGACGGAGGAGGCGGAGGGGATGTTTCAGCGCGCGCGGGCGGCCATGGCCTACAAGCGCAAGGACCTCTCGCTCGATGTGGGGGCGGGCCAGGCGACCCTGACCGCGCGGGATTTTTGCTGGGAGCTCGCCTACGTGCTCGAGCCGGCCGATCCGGCGCGCTACGCGGCGACGCGGACCTTGCATAGCCTGCGCTCGGGCGAGCTCGTGCGTTTGCCGGAGTTCGACACGTTGTTTTCGGGGCAGTTCGACGCGGTGGTCTTCGATCTCGCCCGCGGCGTGCGCGTGGAGGCGGTGATCGACGCGGTCGAGGCGCTGGAGGGCGAGGCGGAGGAGGTTTTGCGGGTGGATTATCCCTCGGATTGCAGCCGTTGCACGCTCAGCGCGCCGGGCGTGACGGCGCGGGTGGAGTGCGACGGGGCGACGCTGGCGATGCGCTTCGCGCGGGCGGGCTCGCCGGCGGAGTGTCTCGCGGAGTTCGCGGCGTTGCGGGAGGCGTTTCGGTTGAGCAAGGACCGGACGCTCGCGGGGCTGATCAGCTAGCTAAGATACCACCTGAAGCTTTCGGACTTTTGGTGGACGGGCGGGTCCCTCCGCCCGTGGATTGAAAGCTGGCGGGGAAGGCAGCGTGCGCAGGGACGCGCGTCTGGCGTTCAGGGAGGAGCGTCGAGCGGGGCGTCGGCGTCGCGGGGTTCCCAAATGGCGAGCTGTTCGAGCGTCTCGGCGTGGTCGGGGGCGCGACGGAGCGTTTCTTTCAGGAGGAGAAGCGCGTTCAGGCGGAAGGCGGGTTTTTCCGACTCGATTTCGCGGGCGAGGGCGAGGAGCCGGTCGGGCGCCGAGGGATCCCGGGCGAGGGTGGCGCGGGCGAGGAATTGAAGGCGCAGCGGATCGCCGCCGCGGGCGCGGGCCGGCAGTTCAAGGGCGTCGAGCCGGGATTCGGCGGCGGAAAGCCATTCCGGGCGAGAACGCCGGGCCGAAGCGATGAGCTCGAGGGCGCCGTCTGTATCATTAAGAGAGATACAGCGATCAAACGAGGAGGCCATCGTCTCGAAGGAGTCGGGCGCGTTCGGGGCTTCTTCGGCGGAGGCGGCCGGCGCGGGCGAGTCCGCCGCGAGAGCCGTCTCGAGGCGATGGCGAAGGGCGACGATGGCGCGGGCGTTTTGATAGGGGCCTTCGGCGAGGACGAGGATCTGGCGCGCGGTGGCGACGCGGCCGGAGTCGAGGAGCGATTCGAGGAGGAGCTTGTAGAGGCGGAGCGTGCCGGGGCGGTCGGTCACCGCCTCCACGAGCGCGGCCTGGGTGCCGGAGGCGCCGTCGAGGCAGGCGCGGGCGAGGCGCGACGCGGTTTCGAGCCAGGTCGCATGGGTGTCGGCCGCCGCCGCGCCGCGCGCGGCGCGGATCTCCTCGGCGCGCGAAAGGACGCCCGGCCAGTCGCGAAGCGCGACGGCGAGCTGGAGGCGGGCCTGCAGGACGGGGCGGAGCGGGAGGCCGCGTTCGCGAAGCTCTTGCTCCAGCCGGTCCAATCCGCCGGGCAGGCGGAGCTCGACGAGGATGGCGGCCGCGGCGGCGTAGACGGAGGGGCTGGCGCCGTGGCGAAAAAGCAATTCGTCGAGCGCGGCGCGGGCGGCCTCCGGCCGGCCGGCGAGCTGGTTTTGCGCGATGGCGTAGAGGGCCGCGTCGGGTTTGGCGGGATCGAGCCCGCGGAGACGGGCGAGAGCGGTCTCCATCGCGGGGAAATCGCCGGCTTCGCGGCGGGCGCGCGCGAGGAGGCGGAGCGGCTCGGGGGCGCGCGGGGCGGCGCCGGCCCAGGCCTCGGCGAGGGCGGCGGCCTCGGTCGCGCGCCCGGCTTCGAGAAGACGGACCACGGCGCTTTCTCGACGGAGGGGGTGGTCGGGGGGATAACGGCCCTCGATGAGCGCGAGGGCTTCCCCGGGCTCGCCGGCGGCGCGCAGGGCGCGCGCGGTCTGCTGGTCGAGCCAAAGCGCCTCGGCTTCGGTGCGGTTTTCGGGGGGCAGCGCGGAGAACCGCTCGCGGGCAAGGCGGGCGAGCGCGGCCCAGTCCCCGGGCCGGTCGGCGTCGGCGGCCAGGCCGAAGGCGAACTCGAGGCTCTCCCGGCCCGGATAGCCGAAGGCGAGGCCGTCGAGAAAGAGTTTTTCCGCCTGGGCGCGGAGCCGGAGCGCGGCGTAGAGGCGGGCGACCTCGAGGCGGGCGGAGTGGTCGGCGGGATTTTTCGCGAGTCCGAGGCGGAGGAGGTTGAGGCCGTTGGCGAATTCCCCGCGTTTCAGCAGATCGCGGCCATGCAGCACGAACCCTTCGCCCCGGAGGCGATCGAGCTCGGACCAGCGGGCGGGGTTGACGAGATCGGCGTAGGCGACGCGGTTGCGAGGGTTGGCCTGTTCGAGGCGGCGCAGGAGCAAGGCGGCGCCGGCGAAGTAGGCGGCGAGGGCGGCGACGGCGCCCCAGGCGAGCAGGCCGCGCAGGCTGAGATGCAGGGAGTGGTGCAGGTATTTTTTCCAATACCGGGGCAGAGCCGCGGTGGGCAGCATCGAGGGCCGGGCGGGGTCGGGGATGCGTTGAAGATTGAAGAGCCCGAGGCGCCAGCGTCCCTCGGGGAGCGCGGGGGTGGACCAGACGAGACGGATCTTCTTCAACGCCATGCGGCCCAAGCTCGGGACCGGCGCCCGGACGGGCAAGGGCGAGGGCGGCGGGCGACGGGGCGCGAAGCGGAAAACGGAGAATCTCCGGATGCGCAGATCGGGAATGCCCCGGCGCGGCGCCGGTTCAGCGGGCCTCGGTCCACTCGGGCGCGGAGTATTGCTCGGTCAACGCCTCGAGCTCGCCTT
>CAMLNJ010000130.1 GCA_946481225.1 uncultured Verrucomicrobiota bacterium
TGTAGGTTTGCAGCGTGACCTCGTTGGCGGAGCCTTTGCCGCCGATGTCCACGTCGCCGGAAGTGTAGAGTTTGAGGCTGGCGGGGGTATAGGTGGTGACGCCTGTGGCGGTGTTGGTCTCCATGACGCCGCCGATGTTGATCGCGCCGGAGCCGCCGCCGACGCTGACGGAGTCGGCGACGATGACGACGTTGTAGCCGGGCGAGATCGCGAGGGTGGTGTTCTGGAGGCTGATGTCGCCGGCTTGGTAGTAATAGGTGGTGACGCCATCGACGGTCGAATGGTTGTCGTTGGTCGGATCTTTCGGGAGCGTGAGGTCGCTCGTCACGGAGCCCAGGATGGTGGGGGTGTTGGTGGGTGCGGTCCGGACCTCCAAGTCGGTGGAGAAGTTGGTGCTGACGTTGTCGGGGTCGATGGTTCCCTCCGGGGTGCCGAAGTCGCCGATATAGCCTTGGGAGCCGACCTTGATGGCGGAGAGGCTATCGCCGCCGACGGCGGCGGTGCCGTTCACCCCGCCGTTGCCGGCATTGAGCGAGGCGTCCAGATCCAAGGTCGCCAGCGGAGCCTTGTCGCGCATGACGTCGGTGCTGAAGGGAACGTAGGTGGTGGAGGAGTCTTTGTCGGGATCGGAATTCCAGCTGGCCAACACGACATTGTTGCCGTTGACGGCGATGCCCTTGCGCCCGAGGCCTCCCACGGATTGGCGGGAGCGTTTGTTGAGGGTGACGAGAACCCACTTTTCGATGTCGGGGCCTTGGGGCGGGTCGACGATGGCGCGCGCGATGACGTAGGTTTTGTTTTGGGCGTAGATTTTGACGGTGGTTTTGCCGCCGCCGGAGACCGTGCCCATGTCGAAGCTTTTGCGGTAGGCGCCGCCGCCCACGTTCGTCCAGCCGGACCAGGCGTCGGTGGTGCGGTTCATCTCCCAAAGCGCCTGCTCGAGGCCGGATTCGGCGATGTTCATCGCCACGCCTTGGTAGAAGGTGCGGTAGGAGATCTGGGAGGCGTTGGTGGCGAGGTTGATGAAGGAGCCCAGGGAGATGGCGATGATCAGGCTGAAGAGGAGGGCGACGAGGAGCACCGAGCCGCGCCGACGGCAAGGGGAGGACGAGGGGGCCGTGCGGGAGTTCATGGTCAGAAAGGTTTGTTGCGAAGGACGTAGCGGGCGGAGACGACGTTGTTGGTGGCGTCGGCGAGGAGGCTGCGGGCGCGGATGGCGGAGAGGGAGATCTGCACCATCTTGGTGTCGTTTTTCATCAGGGTATCGGAGGTGATCGAGGGATCGATGGCCACGGGCAGGTCCACGCTGTATTTGTAGGCGGTGAAGGAGAGCGATTGGATGCCGGAGACGAGGGTGGTGGTCTTCCGGGTCGTATCGTCGGTGCGGGTAAGGGTGCCGGCCTCGGAGTTGTAGGTGTAGGTGACGGACTTCTTGTCCGGCGGGATGAGGGTGATGCCCGCGAGATCGGTGCTCCCGGTCTTGCGGATCCATGTCACGGTTTCGGTGATACGTGCGTCGACGGCGAAAGTCTCGAGGGCGAGGCGCGCCTGCTTCTCCATTTCGATGTAATTGTTCAGAAGATAGCCGCTGCGGGTGATCATCATCACGGAGGTCATGACCCCGGCGAGGATGATGGCGCCGATCCCGGTGGAGACGAGCAGCTCGGCGAGCGTGAAGCCGCGGGGGCGCCGCTCACGACGAGACTTTGTTGAGCGTGTAGTAGTAGTTGTAGAGTCCATCGTTGCAGTAGCGGGTGTTGCTCGAGCGTTGGTGGGAGACGCCGTCGATCCCCTTCCAGGAGACGTTGATGCTGATCTCGATGATCTGGTCGTCGGTGCCCGCGACGTAGGCGACGGTGCGGGTGGCGGTGAAGGTTTTCTCCATCTCCGACAGGATCTTTTTTTCCGTCGCGGTGTTTTGCGGAAAGATCTCGGAGATTTCGATCTTGGCGTTGGCGGTGAGCAAGTCCGTCACACGCGTCCAACTGAGCATGCGGAGGTATTCCATCTCGCTCTGCATGATCTGGGCGGCGAGGGTGGTCTTGCGCGCGGTGTCGAGGGCTCGGAAGCCATACTGCATCGTGACGATGGACGAGGCGATGGCCAGGACCATGACGAAGCCGGCGATCAACACCTCGGCGAGGGTGAAGCCGGAGCGGGGGCGGGCGCGGAGCCGCGAAAGGGCGCCGGCGGGAGGTCGCGGGGAGGGCGCTTCGGGCGGGCGTTCGGGATCGGGCGTATCCATGCGCCAGATACTAGCGCACGGGCCGGCGTCCCGCACAGGGGCGGATGGCCCGTTTTTTCAGGCCTGCGGGCCAGAGCCGAACAGGCCTGGGGGAAACTACGGGGTCTTGGGCCCGGATTGCACCCAGAGGGCGGCGGCCTGGGAGCGGCGTTTGACCTTCAGCTTGTCGAACACGTTGACCAGGTAGTTCTTGACCGTGTTGTCGCTGAGTCCGAGGTGGACGCCGATCTCCTTGTTGGTCCGGCCTTCGGCGACGAGGGCGAGGACGCGGCGTTCTTGGGCGGAGAGGAGGGAGAGGCCGTTGCCGGCGTCGCGCCCGGCGCCGGCGCGTCCGGCGCGGACGAGGTCGAGGACGCGCTCGACAAGGCCGGTGCCGAGGATGGATTCGCCGTGGTGGAGGCTGACGATGGCCTCGATGAGTCGCTCGGGGTCCACCTCTTTCATGAGGTAGCCGTGCGCGCCGGAGACGATGGCCTGGTGGACGAAGTCGTCGTTGGCGAAGGAGGTGAGCATCAGGATGCGCGCCGAGGGGTGGTCCTTGAGGATGGCGCGGCAGGCCTCGAAGCCGTCGCCGTCGGGCAGGCGGATGTCGAGGAGCACGACGTCGGGCTTGCAGGAACGGGCGGCGGAGACCGCCTCGGCGACGGTGCCGGCCTCGCCGGCGATGATGAGTTCGGCCTGGCGGTGCTTGCCTTCGAGGAGGCCCCGCACGCCGCGGCGGACGAGGGCGCTGTCGTCGACAAGGAGGAGGCGGATGCGGGGCGGATGCGTATCGGCGGAAGCCATACAGGTGGGTTGCGGGCTGGTTGCGGGGAGAAAGCGCCGGGGGGGCGCGGCGCGCAAGCGCGTTTCACCGGTCGACCAGCGGGAGGAGTGCGGCCCGCGCGGCGGGATCGTCCACGACGCGCCAGCCGGCGGCGCGATACGGAGCGTGGCGGACGAGGCGGCCGAGAGCGAGGTCGTAATGATAGGCGGCGTTGCCGCCAAAGTCCACGGAGCGGGCGACGAGGGAGCCGAAAAACTCGCCGTTGCCGAAGACGCGAAACTCGGCCTCCGGCGCGTAGACGAGGGCGGAGAGGCCGCCGCCGCCGGAGAGTTGGAGGCGCTGGACGCGGGAGCCGTCCGCGGTGCTCCACAATTGGAGGGCGGCGGGGGCGGCGTTGGAGTTCACGGCGCCGTTGCCGCCGATGAGCGCGTCGCCGGCGAAGTAGATGGTGAGGCTGGAACCTTCGGGCACGACCAGGCGGGCGCTTCCGGCGATGGCGAGGGCGTCGAGGGGATCGGTGAGCACGAGGGTGACGTCGCCGAGGATGGTGAGCGTGTCTTTGCCGGAGAGCTTGAGGGAGGATGCGCGCCAGAAGGTCGCCTCGCCCTCGGTGCCGAGCGTGGTTCCGAAGGAGGCGAGGAAGACGCCGTCCTCCGGGGCGGCGATGAGCGGGAAATCGGCGTTGAAATCGAGGCCGACGCGCGAGAAGTCGATCTCGCCGTCGGCGGTGCCGAAGGCGCCGATGAGGCCGGGGGACTTGATCGATGGCTCAATGCCGCGGGTGTGGAGATAGCCGTGGACGCGGGCCTGGCCGAGATCGAGGTCCGCGTCTTCGTCGGCTCCGGTGACAATGCTGCCGGTGTCGGTGGCGACGGACGCGGAATAGGGGACGGAGGCGGTGGCGGGATTGTCGTCGGGGTCCGAGTCCCAGGAGTCGAAACTGGTGTTGCGCCCGTGAAAGGCGAGGCTGTCGCGAGCGACGATACCGGCGGCGAAGAAGGAGCGGCGGCGCAGCGAAACTTCGAGCAGCTGGGTGACGGGGGCGCCGCCCGCGCTTTGGACCGAGGCGAGGGCGACGAGCGTGGGGAGGGTGTTTTCGTCGGGCGCGACGGGACTGGCGTAGACTTTGACCGCGCCGCTGGTCGCGGTGGAGAGAGCGAAGCCGTTGAAGCGTCGCCAGCCGGCCTCGCCGGAGACCTGCCACCCGTCCCACGCGTCGTCATGGCCGGCGAGGAGGCGGTTGTAGGTCCAGAGCCCTTCTTCGAGGCCGGCTTCGGCGAGGTGGAAGGAGGCGCCGCGGCTGAAGGTGCGCTGGGCGAGGCGGGCGGAACCGAGGTTGAGGCTGAGGTAGCTGCCGAGGACGAGGGCGATGAGCGCGGCGACGAGCAGGGCGACCACGAGCACCGAGCCGCGCGGTCGCGCGGACGCGGCGCGGAGGCGGCGGCGCGGGGCGGGGTGTGGCGGGAGGTGGCGCGGCGGGAGGGACATGGCTCAGGCGCCGGAGTTTTTGTTGCGCAGGACGCAGCGTGCGGAGACGGCGAGCTGGCTCGCGGAAGGGGAGATGGCGGTGGGACGCAGGGCGCGGATGCGGAGCTCGAGCTGTTTCGTCTCGAGGTCGTTGCGCGCGGGCGCGTCCTCGCCGGAGCCGGAGGGCAGGCGATAGCGGCGGAAGGCGAAATCGGGGGCGACGTCGTTCACGAGAGTCTGGGCTGCGGCGCCTTCCGCCTGTCGCGTGAAACGACCCGGAGCCTCCGGATCCTTGGCGGGCTCGAACGCGTAGGTGACCCCGGGGCCGGAGCCGGCGGGGAAAACGAGCGTGAGGCGGCGCTCGCTTTGCCAGCGCACATCGGAGGCGAGGCGCACATCGCGGTTGAAGTGGTCGATGGCGAGGCGCAGCCGCGAAGTCATGTCGGCGTAGGCGGAGGCGTTGAGACCGGTGCGGCCGATGAGGAGAAAGGTCGAGAGCACCCCGGCGAGGATGAAGGAGGACAAGGACGCCGCGATGAGCACCTCTGCGAGGGTGAAGGCGGCGCGTCGGCGCCCGTCCCGGCGCGGCGGGACAGGCGGGATGAGGGGTGCCGGCGCCGCGGCCGCGGGCTCAACGCGTGGTGTAGAAGTAGTCATTGAGGCCGCTGCGGCTGTAGCGGGTGATGAGGCGGGCGCTGTGGGCGCGACCGTCGAGGCCGCCCCAGGCGGTGATGAGGGTGATCTCCTTCATGCCATCGCGCAGGTCTCGGATTTGTCGTTCGCAGCTGAAGTGGGCGAAGTCGCCTCCGGAGGGGATCGCGACGCCGGTCGCGCCGGAGTCCTGCAGGGTTTGCAGCTGGCTCCAGTTGAGCAGTCGCAGGCGTTCGAGCTCCCCTTGCATAAGTTGCGACGCGGCGTCCAGTTGCCGGGCCTGGGCGATGGTGCGGAGGCTTTGTTGCAGGGTGACCAAGGCGCCGCTGATACCCAGCATCAGGACGCAGGACGCCACCATGACCTCGACCAGCGAGAACGCCGGGCGCGCGCAAGGACGCGCGGCGGGCGGACGGGCAAGTTTCGACGTAGTCGCTGGCATGAACAGACCTAGAATCTACCTATTATCGGGGCGCCCGTCGAGAGGGTGTATCGGCTTACAAGCTACGTGCATGGCCTCAGTTATTTCAGGCCTATATGGTGGCCGAAGGTCCCGAGGGCGTTGGAGCGGCCTCGGCTTCGGCGTCCGGGGCGTCCGGCTCTTCGTCATCGTCGATCGGGGGGAGCGGGAACAAGAAGGAGAGCCGGGTGCCGCGGCCGGGGGCGGAATCGAGGCTGGCGCTCGCGCCGTGGTTGGCGGCCCGGGCGAAGAGGTTGTCGAGGCCGCGGCCGCGTTTGGCCGACGCGGGATCGAAGCCGGAGCCGTCATCGTGGATCTCAAGCAGGGCGAGATCGGCCGAGTCGGGGGAGGATTCGAGGCGGATCCTCACGAGGCGGGCGTGGCCGTGGCGAAGGGCGTTGCTGATCGCCTCGCGGAGGAGCAGGAGGAGCTCGGTGCGCAGCGGGGTCGGGAGGCGCGCGGCCACGGCTTCGTCCAAGATGAGGTCGGTGCAGGCGGAGCCGTCTGCGTTCATGGTGGCGAAGAGGCGCTCGACGGTGTGGGCGAAGGCGCGGTCGCCGGGCGGGTCTGATTCGAGGCCGGTGATGAAATCGCGCACCTCGCGGATGGTGTCGTTGAGCACGGCCGCCACTTGCGCGAGGTGGCGCTCGACCGCGACGGGGTCCTCCGTCACGCGTTTGCGGGCGGCCGCGATGCCCATGCCGGCGGCATAGACCGCCTGGATCAACCCGTCGTGCAGGTCCCGGCCGAGGCGCGCCCGTTCCTCGAGGGTCTTTTTCAAGGCGGCCTCGGCGTGGCGGCGCTCCGCGACTTCGCGGCGGAGTTGTTCCCGATGCTCGAAGGAGGTGACGATGAGGCGGGCGACGCGTGTCAGCTCGGTGCGCGCCTTCAGCAGCGGCTGGATCGGCGCGGTATCCTGCCGCGAAAGGCTGTCGGTGATCCAGCCGAGCGGGCGCAGCACCCATTGATGAAGGCTGACGGCGAGCGACGCGATGAGGCAGAGGCCGAAGAGCAGGAAGACGTGGGTCTTCAGCCGGTCGGCCTCCACGCGGAACGAAATATCGGGTGCGGACTTGAGCAGCCGCAGGGTCCGGACGGGTTCTCCGCTCCAGCCGAGGAGGGGGCGCTGAACGACGATGGGGGCGGGCGAATCGACGTCGTCGAAGCCGGCTTTCAGGGAGTCGGCGATTCCGGCGGCGGCGGGCGGGGCCAGCGCGGCGTCGCTGTCTGTGAGATCCCCGAGGTGCGCCAGATAGGTCCCGTCCCAGATCCGCGCGACAAAGAGCCAGGGGGCGGAGGGGCCGGCCAGGCGCAGCGCGCGCAGCTCCAGAAGCCCCGCCGGGCTCGGGTAAAAATAGGAGCGCATGCCCGTGTCGGGGAGGGCGAGGTCGGCGCGGCGCTCCTGCGGGACGGGCAGGCCGAGCGCCGGCAGGCCCGGGCGCAGCGTCGAATGGAGGACGCGGCCGTCGGGCCCGGCGATCCACAAGGCGTCGACTCCGTAGCGAGGCAGCATCGGGTCGAGCTGCTCCCGGGCCCATTCGCGGCGCGCCTCCGGGGCGGCCGCGAAGGCGGCGAGCGGCTCCCAGGCGGCGCCGTCGTCGAGGAAGCGGCGGAGCGAGGAGGCGCGAAGCTCGATCCAGTTTTCGATCAACTTCGCGTCGTCGCGGCGGGCGGCGGAGACGGCTTCCGAGATCTGACGGCGCTCAAGCGTGCGCAGCGCGGCCAGGCAGAACAGAAAAACGAGCAGGAGCAGTCCGAGCAAGAGGGCCAGGCGCAGTTTGATGCTCATGCGGTGAGAACGGCCGTCGGGGTGGAAACGAGCCCAGGATGAACGTCCGGCGTCGACGGCTTGCCAATCTCAAAGCGGGTCCGCCGGGAAATGCGCCCTTGACTCGGGCGGGCGGGTTTGAGGTTCTGCCCGTTTTCCAAAAGCAAACCCTCGTCTCCTTTAATCCATGGCCAACACCAAATCCGCCATCAAGGCCGCCCGCAAGACCACCCGTCTCAC
>CAMLNJ010000131.1 GCA_946481225.1 uncultured Verrucomicrobiota bacterium
TTCGATTCCCATGTTGTTGGCCATTCCTCGGAACCGGCCAACGCGGCGAGCACGGGGGAGGCCACCGACCACACCGCCAAACTCGCTGGCTCGGCGGCCTCGGCCGCCTCGGTGGCCGCCCTCCTCGCCGACTCCGCCTCCCCCGAGATAGCCGGCCGCGCCGCCGCCATCACCGGCCGTATCCTCGTCGTCGACGACCATCCCTCCAACCGCGAGCTCCTCGCTCGGCAGCTCACCCGGCAAGGCCACTCCGTCTCCACCGCCCCCGACGGCCGCGCCGCCCTCGACCTCCTCCGCGCCACCCCCTTCGACCTCGTTCTCCTCGACCAGCTGATGCCCGTCCTCGACGGGTTCTCCACTCTCGTCGAACTCAAGCGCGACCCCGCCCTCCGCGACCTCCCCGTCATCATGATCTCCGCCCTCGACGAGATCGCCGCCGTGGTGCGCTGCATCGAGCACGGCGCCGAGGACTTTCTCCCAAAACCCTTCAACCCCACCCTCCTCCGCGCCCGCATCGGCGCCGGTCTGCAAAAGAAACGCTTCCGCGACCGCGAACGACCCGACCTCGCCGAGATCGAGACCGAGCGCGCCAAATCCGACCGGCTCCTCCTCAACGTCCTCCCCTCCCCCGTCTCCGAACGCCTCAAGCGCGGCGAGGAACCCATCGTCGACAGCATCCCCGCCGCCACCGTCCTCTTCGCCGACATCGTCGGCTTCACCCGCACCGCCGCCATCCTCCCCGCCACCGAGGTGGTCGCCCGGCTCAACGACCTTTTCAGCGAATTCGACCGCGCCGCCGCTTTCCTCGGCCTCGAGAAAATTAAAACCATCGGGGACGCCTACATGGCCGCCGCCGGAGTCCCCCTCCCCGACCCCGCCCACGCCACCCACTGCGCCGACCTCGCCCTCGCCATGCTCGAGCTGGTGGCCGCATTCAACACCCGCCACGACCTCGGCTGGCAGATCCGCGTCGGCATCCACAGCGGCCCCCTCGTCGCCGGCATCATCGGCACGCAAAAATTCGCCTACGACGTCTGGGGCGACACCGTGAACATCGCCAGCCGCCTTGAATCCCACGGCGTCCCCGGCGAGATTCGCATCTCCGACGCAACCCGCGAACTCATCGCCTCCGAGTTCGAGCTCATCCCCTGCGGCCAACTCGAGTTGAAAAACCGCGGCGCCTTGCCCGCCCACCGCCTCGTCCGCCGCCTCCGCGTGTAGGCCCGACCGCTGGTCGGGCGGCTCGGATGGAACACGAGATGGTCGCCCCGGCGGCGAGGCCGCTCGCTCGCGCACGCCCTCGCCGACCGACCCCGCCGTCTTCGGGCCGGACTCCGCCCCCCCGGCGCCCCGTCATCCCGGCTATTTTTTCGTCAATTCTAACGGGCTGAATGTAAAAAAGACTGACCCCGGCGGCACCTGCGCGCAGGCTCAACGGTCAAGCACGGCTACCCCCAACCCCCGACGTGCCATGAAAACGCCTCGCTCCCTCGCGCCGGTCGTGGAACAGCTATCGGACGCGATAATTCTCACGGACCTTCAAGGCCGCGTGACTTGGCTCAACCCCGCCTTCACCCGCCTCTCCGGTTACACCCTCGACGACCTCGTCGGCCAAAAACCCGGCCCGATCCTCCAAGGTCCCGACACCGACCCCGAGGCCGCCGCCCTCCTCCACGATGCGATCCGCCTGCGCCGGGCCGTGTTCGTCGAATTGCTCAACTACCGCAAAGACGGCGAACCCTACATGGTTTCGATCTCGCTCAGCCCCCTGCGCAATCGCGTCGGCCGGGCCACCGGCTTCATGGCCGTCGAGCGAGAAACCTCCGCCGTCCAGCGCGAACTCCGCCGCCTCGAAAACGAGGTCGCCCAGCTATACGGCATCCTCTGCCACGTCGGCACCGCCCCCCAGGCCGCGTAAAAGCGCCCCCGTTTACCCGTCAGGCCTCCCTTCGATACCCGCCGTCATCCAAGACGGCGGACCAAAACCGAAACAAGCCGCCCCGCCCCGCGGCCTACCACGTCAGCCGCGCCCAGATGTGCCGAAATGCCCCGGCGAAATCCCGCGGCCGCTCACGCATCACCGCATCCAGCTCCGCGCGCCCATACCACGCGCCATCCATGATCTCCGCCGGATGCAACACGAAGGGCCCCTCGTGCCGCACGCGATACACCCACAAAAATTCCATCCCCGTCTCCCGGCACGCCTCCAGCCGCAGCCAGCGCTCCAGCGCCCCCGGCTCCACGTTCACTCCGATCTCCTCCTGCAACTCGCGCAACGCCGCCGCGTCGTAGTCCTCCCCCGCGTCGAGGTGCCCCGAACACGAGGCGCACCACTTGCCCGGCGCCGAATCCTTCAGCATCGAGCGACGCTGCAAAAACACCCGGCCCGCCCCGTCCAGACAGAGCACATGCACCGCGCGATGCAGCAGCCTCTGCGCATGCACGTCGGCGCGACGCGCGCGTCCGACCACGCGATCCTGTTCGTCCACAACATCGAACAACTCGTCCGCGCTCTGCGCCTGCCCGTCGGCCTTTACTTTCAAATCCATGTATGCCCCCTTCGTGGGCCCTTCACCGCCCGCACGCCATGCCAAAGATCGACGTTAACGCAGTTGCCGAAATTTTAAAACGCAACGACCTCGACCCAGCTCTCCTCCGCCAGATCATGGAAGAGCTCAACCTGGCCGTGCAGCCCGAGGTCGACGAAGAAAAGCCGCCCGCGGTCAAAAAACAGTTCTCCATCCTGATCTCCGACCCCGACGGCAAACTGCCCTCCGGCGAGTTCACCGGCTGGGTCCTGCAGATCCCCGAAGACGCCTCCGTCACCAGCGGCCCCGAGCGCATCCACAAGGCCGCCTACGATTTCAACACCACCAAGAAGGGGCGCATGATGCCGGCCAAGACCATGGCCGACGCCATCGAAAACATCCCCGCGAAGCACTTCAAGGAGCAGCAGGTCTGGGTGAAGACCAAGGCGCCCGTCTTCATGGTCACCACGGACAACGAGATCCCGATGGAGAAGTCCGACAAGAAGAGCAGCCGCGGCAAACTCCAGGACGCCTGAGCCCGCCCCTTGGGCGGGCGACGTCGCGCGCCCCGCCGCCAATGTTCGTATCACGAACATTCGCCCAAGTGTAGCCGCGCCCGTGTCGGGCGCGTGCGAGGTCTCTCACGATCCGATCCGCACGCGAAAAGCCCCCCCCCCCCCCCCCCCGCCCCCCCCCCCTGGCGCACCCCCACCGCCACCCCCCCCCGCGAAAATCGCGGCTCGTCAGATCATCCGCCCCGCCGTCCCGTCGTATCCGGACAACTAATACATTTTTTCATGCCAGCGGCCCGTCTCTTCCTTCATCGTTCCGAGGAAAAACCTTCATCCAGATAATCGGCAAACGAGCCCGCGCTGGCACCGGCGTTGCAAAGACGCCGGTCGCATGTCCACCAACGCCTCGCCCGCCATCACAACGCCGGCCGGCGCCGCCGCCCCACGGCCCCGCCGCCTCCTCCCGATCCTCGTCTACGCGCTCCTCGCGATAGTCGTCATAGGCTCCGCCTTCGGGATCGCGCGCTTCACCCGCCGCCTCGAAGCCGCCACCACGGAGAACAACAAGCGCATCAATCTCGCCGGCCGCCAGCGCGCCCTCAGCCAGCGCATGACCAAGGCCCTCCTCGCCTACGAGCGCGACCTGCGCGCCGGTGCCGATCCCGCCGCGGCCCTCGGCGAATTGAAGAAGATCTCCGGCCTCTTCCACGTCGTGCTCCGCGGATTCGAGACCGGCGGCGTCGTCCCCGGCGCCGACGGACAGGATTTCGCCATGCCCGCCGCCGCCGACGCCGAGGAACAGCGCGTGATCCGCGGCGCCCTCGAACTCTGGCTGCCGCTCCAGGACCGCCTCTCCGAAATCATCCAGGGCCGCGCCACCCCCGAGACCGTCGCCACCACCGTCGACTCCTTCCGCGCCCGCAACGTCGCGATCTTCGACTTCATGAACGAACTCACCAACCGCACCGAGTTCACCGCCCGCGCCCAGATCGCCGCCGCCGCCAACCCCCGCACCGCCCTCATCGCCGTCGCCGTCCTCGCGATCTTCCTCATCCCCGGCTTCTACCTCGCCGAGCGCGCCCGCCGCGCCCGCCTCCGCTCCGAAAGCGCGCTGCATCAGCTGGAATCCGCCCACGGCGCGCTCTCCGCCCAGAGCTCCGCCCTCTCCTCCGCCAAGGCCGAGACCGACCGCATCATGGAAACCGTGCAGGAAGGCCTCCTCCTCATCGATGCCAACGGCATCATCGGCGAATACCACTCGCGCGAACTCCTCGCCATCTTCCGCCAGGAGCAGCTCGCCGGCCTCAGCCTCCTCAACATCCTCCAGCGCCTCCTGCCGGAGAGGATGTATGGCGCCACCAAGGACTACATCACCCTCCTCTTCGACGCCTCCCGCCGCGAAAAAACCGTCCTCGGCGTAAACCCCCTCACCGACATCGAGGTCAGCTTCCCCAACCCCTCCGGCGGCTTCATCCATCGCTACCTCGGCTTCAGCTTCCGCCGCATCATGGAGGGCGACCGCGTCGCCCGCGTCTTCGTCGCCGTCCGCGACGTCACCCTCCAGGTCGAGCTCGAAAAGAAACTCCGCGACGCCGAGCGCAACAAGGAGCGCCAGCTCGATATCCTCCTCGGCATCGTCCACATCCCGCCCGCCGACCTCGAATCCTTCACGCAGCTCGTCGAGACCGAGCTCGACACCATCAACCGCACCCTCCGCGCCGAGGACTTCGCCGCCTCCGGCGACAAGGTCGAGGTTCTCCGCGAGCGCCTCCGCTCCGTCTTCCGTTCCGTCCACAACATGAAGGGCAACGCCGCCCTCCTCAAACTCGCCTACTTCCAAAAGACCGCCGAGGTCTTCGAGACCCGCCTCTCCGCCCTTCTCGACCGCCCCACCCTCAACGGCGACGACTTCCTCTCCGTCGTCGTCTCCCAGGCCGGCCTCCGCGCCGACCTCGGCGACCTCCAGGACCTCCGCGGCAAGCTCACCGGCCTGCGCACCTCCGCCCCGGTCCCCGGCGCCCCTTCCGGCCCCGTCGCCTCCCCCCTCGCCTCCGGCCTCCGCGAACTCGTCGAGACCGCCGCCCGCGACCTCGACAAATCCACCACCGTCCAGATCGACGAATTCGCCCTCCACACCGTCGCCGCCGGCCGGGCCGACCTCGTGCGCGACGTCCTCATCCAGCTCGCCCGCAACTCCCTCGCCCACTCCGTCGAGCCCCCCGCCGCCCGTGTCGCCGCCGGCAAGCCCCCCGCCGCCACGCTCTCCATCCGCGGCCTCCCCCCCTCCGCCGACGGATTCATCGGGCTCGCCTTCCGCGACGACGGACGCGGCCTCGATCTCGAGGCCATCCGCACCCGCGCCGAAGCCACCGGCATCCTCGCCCCCGGCGCCGACGCCGACCACGAGGACCTCGCCCGCTGCATCTTCACGCCCGGCTTCTCCACCGCCTCCAGCGCCGGCGCCCACGCCGGCCGAGGCATGGGCATGGACATCATCAAGACCAAGGTCGTGGACGAGGCCGGCGGCGCCCTCGAGCTCCACAGCACGCCCGGCCGCTACTGCGAGTTCCGCCTCTACTTCCCCGCCACCGTTCCCGCATCCCGCGCATGAAACTCCTCATCGTCGACGACTCCCTCATCATGCGCCGCGCCATCGAGCGCTGCGTCACCCCCCACCGCTTCGACGAGATCCGCATCGCCATGAACGGTCGCGCCGCGGTCGAGGAGTTCGCCCGCTTCCAACCCGACGTGGTGACCATGGACATCACCATGCCCGAGATGGACGGCCTCACCGCCGTGGAGCTGATCCTCCGCTCCAATCCCCGGGCGCTCATCCTCATGGTCTCCGCCCTCGCCGACCGCGCCACCGCCGTCGAGGCCATCAAACGCGGAGCCTCCGGCTTTCTCCTCAAGCCCATCACGATCGAAACCATCCAGCGGGCCCTCGACGACCTCCTCGTCGCCTGAGCCTCTTCGCCCGCCCTCCCTCCGGCCACCGCCACCATGGAAGAAAACATCCTCAAGATTTTCGCGCAAAGCATCACCCGCTACTTCGACACCGTGGCCGACGGCGGCGCCGTCCTCGGCACGCCCTACCTCGGAAACGACGGCGAATCCGCCGGCCTCGGCTTCTCCGCCGTCATCGGCATCACCGGCGCCTATCGCGGCAGCATCTACTACACGGCCTCGCGCGAGAAACTCCACGCCCTGCTTCCCAAGCTCGGCGAGACCTCGCCCGACGACACCCTCTGCGCCGAGCTCGTCGGCGAGATCACCAACACCATCTCCGGCAACGCCCGCGAACAACTCGGCGGCGGCTTCATGATCTCCACGCCCTTCATCCTCAAGGGCAAGCCGCTCTCCGTCCACCCCGCCCGCGATGTCGCCTGCTACGTCCTGCCCGTCACCTGGGGCCAGCACGCCTCCCGCGTCCTCGTCTCGCTCCACAAATCGCCCGACTCCGCATGAACGCCCTCGCCACCCTCCCGCCCGAACGCGACCTCGCCGTCTTCATCGACTTCGTCGTGCGCTACTTCAAGACCGTCGGCGGTTCGGCGCCCGAATTCCTCGATCCCACGCTCGAGACCGGGTTGCCCGGCCAGCTCGACTGGACCGGCTACATGCCCGTCACCGGCCGCCTCACCGGCTGGATCGGCCTAAGCCTCCCCTCCGTCCTGCTCGACGCCCTCCTCGGCCGCATGGGCGAGGCCCGCCGCGACGGAGAAGCCCGCTCCGACCTCGTCGCCGAAATCACCGGCACCATCACCAGCAACGCCCGCGAACACTTTGGCGAGCGCTTCCTCGTCCACCCTCCGCTCGCCGCCGCCGGCGACGCCTTTCCCTCCGAGCTCGTCGCCCCGCCGCTCTCGTTCCGCCTGCCCTTCGCCTGGGAGAAGGAGGAGGGCTACCTCCTCGTCGCCCTGCATCCTTGAATCCGTCCGCCATCACCAATCGTATGAGCACCAAAACCGCTATCGCCGATCGCTACGTCCGCTGCGACGACTTCTCCAAACGTGTCGAAGGCGTCGAATTCGCGCCCGAGGTCTGGGCAGTCTTCGCCCGGCTCGAGGAGCCCCGCAACGCTCCCGAGCTCGCCGCCGCCCTTTCCCTCGAGCCCGAGACCGTGCAGGCCGCCATCCGCCGCCTCCTGCGCCGCAAACTCATCCGCAAGCACGTCCTCGGCTGGCGCGATTTCGCCACGTCGACCGCATCGACCGCTCCAAACACTCCAACCGCATCGGCCGCGCCAACCGCGCCCTCCGCGACTCCGCCGCCGCCCGCTCCCGAGCCTTCGCCACTCATTCCGATTCCCTTCCCGCCCCCGCCGCTCCGCGCGCCGAATCCCGTCATTTCCGTCACCGTCAAAGAGGCGGTCCCCGCCCCGCGGCCGGCGCCCGCTCCCGACGCCGACACGCCGCTGGTCTCGCTTTGCGTCGGGCCCCGGGGGGGGGGGGCGCCCCCCCCCCCCCCCCCCGCCGCGCGCGGGGGGGGGGGGGGTGGGGGCGCCCCC
>CAMLNJ010000132.1 GCA_946481225.1 uncultured Verrucomicrobiota bacterium
CCACGCCATCTCCGGCATCGCCTCGGTCAACACCGAGGACGCGCTCCTCGACGACCCGGTCGCCCTCGCCATGCTGATCGACCTCTTCAGCGAGCGCGGCTACCACGCCACCGTCGACCTGCACCGTATCGAGGTTCCCGATACCTTCGACACCGCCACCGGCAAGATCACCTGCCGCGTGAAGAAGGTCTACCGCCTCTCGATCCGCTTCCAAGGCTCCGAGATCCGACGCGGCTAACCCGCCCCATAGGCGACGCGATCTTGGCGGTTAAGATCGGGGAAGTTGCAGCGATGCCGCCCCCGGCCGGGCCCCGCCCAGCCGCAAATCAGAAAGCGGGAATCGGACTATTCACTTTTCCCGTAACGCCGGCCGGCAAACGGGAATGTATGGGGTTGGATCGCTCTGATCCATGAAGCTCGTGCCCCCTCAAACAATGAAGCCGCTCCTCAACTATCTTCTTCAACTCTCGTTTCTGGCGCACTTCGCCTTTGCCAGTGACGTGGCGATAGCGCCCCAGGAGCCGCGCTTTGTCATGACGGTGAACGGGAATGTGTCGGTTGATGACCGGAAAAAAGTCCTCGCTGCGCTCGAAACGAACTATGCTCGGATCAGCGCCGACCTGCAAACCACGCCGGACCAACCGTTCAACGTCTTCCTTTACTCCGGCCGATTCGCTTATGCGAGGGCCACGGGGAATTGGGGAGCAAGCGGGAACGCCGAAGGGACGGGCAAACTTCACCTCATGCCCATATCCAGGGACGGTGACAAAGCCGAGATAGTGGCGGTCCACGAATTCGCCCACTCCGTGACGCTCAAGTTGCTTTTGAACCACGAGCCCCAGCCGGTCGACTCGGCGCAATTCGACCGGAAGTTCGAGAAGTTTCCGATTTGGCTCTGGGAAGCCATCGCCGTTTACGAAGCCGATCAATTCGTCAGGCCCAAAAGCCTCCGGTTTATCTCTCCGACTGCTTATCCAAGCCTGGCCGAATTAAACAACCGTTCGCAGGGGGGAAAAATCTACAAGGTCGGCTACACCATCATCGAATACATCCTGGCTGAACATGGCCGGGACGGCCTGCTCAAACTCATAGTCGCCTACGGCGACACGAATGTCTTGGGAAAAACCGAGGAGGAATTCGCCGCGGAATGGCATCGGTTTGTGGTGAAAAAATATTTCTAGAGGTCGGCGGCAACAGGCCTCGCGCCAAGCTGATCGACGCGCCCCCGCTCTCCTTTTCACGCTCCAGAGGGCTTATTCAGCCGTTCCGCCCAAGCAAACGCGAGGCCGGGCGCGAGAAGCGCGCCCTTCGAGCCAAGACCGTTAAAAACGCCCTCGCGCCCTTCGCGTCCGGGTAGCCAAGCGCTGCGTGGGTTTCGGTCCGGCGAAGTCATCCGCCTGCCCGCCAACACTGCGAGCTCGCGCCACGCCACGTCGACCAGTTGCCGCCGCACGCTCGCCCGGAGCTGCTCGCGCCGGGCTTCGCGCTCCGCCTCGTTGCGCACAAAGCTCGCACCCGCCCATGCCCGACCGCGGCCCACCGGCAGCACCCACACGCCGTCGTGCCGCACCACGTCCTCCCGCCACGCGACGCCCGCCCCCACCGCCCCGGGACCGATTTCCAACTCCAAGGTCTCGCCGCCCACCGGGCGCAATTCGGGCACGCGCGTCTCCGCCGCGCCGGCGCACCACACGCACGGCCCCGGCCACGCCGCCGCCTCGGCCGCGTCCACGCGCGCCTCGCGCAGCCGCCCCGCCCTCGCCCACCGCTCCCGCCCCGCCGCGATCAAAGCCGGCAAATCCACCCGCCACGCGCCTTCGATCCACGCCGCCCCGGCTTCCAAGCCCGCCGCCCGGATCCACGGAGCCAGATCACCGCGCTCCACCTTGGCGCGCACGCACGCCGCCTCGGCCTCGCTCCGCCACTCGCGCCGAATGCGCAGCTCGGTGAGCAGGCGCAGGCCCCACGATTGCTCGATCCCGCGAAACACCGCCCGCGCCTCCGTCGCCTTTTCCGCCCAGCCCGGCGCCGCGGCCCAGCGCTCGCCCGTCACCGGATTGACCAGCCCGGCGCCCACGCGCGAGGCGCTCTCCGCGTGTCCGGCGTCCGCGATCACGAAATCCCGGCCGCGTCGCTCAAGTTCCCAAGCCAGCAGCGTCCCCGCCAGGCCCTGGCCGACGATCAACACCGGCGTGGAAGAGACGGGGTTCATCAGCCCGAACAACCGGATGCCCCGCGCCGCCCGCCGCTCAAAGCGCCCGCGCCGCGTGCAACGCCGCGCCGACGATGCCCGCCTCGTTCAGAAACTCCGCCGGCACGATCCTCGAACGGATTTTCAGATGCGAAAACCACTTCGCGTGGTCCGCGCTGATCCCCCCGCCCACGATGATGAGCTCCGGCCACACCAGCCCCTCCAGCTCGCGCAGATATTCGCCCACCTCCGAGGCCCAGGCCGGGTAATCGAGCCCGCGCCGCTCCTTCGCCGCGGCCGAGACGAAGCGCTCCCACGACTCGCCGCCGCGCTTCAGATGACCGAATTCAGAATTCGGATACAAAACGCCGTCGACGAAAAGCGCCGAGCCCACCCCGGTGCCGAAGGTCAGCAGCAGCACCGCGCCCTTCACCCCCCGCCCCGCGCCGAAGGCCGCCTCGGCCAGCCCCGCCGCGTCGGCGTCGTTCACCAGGCTCACCTCGGCCCCGACCGCGCGCTCGAACTCGGCGCCCGCGTCGAGCCCGATGAACTCCGGGTGCAGGTTGGCCGAGGTGCGCACATGGCATCCCTGCACGACCCCGGGAAAACCGACGCCAACCGGACCCTTCCAGTCGAAATGCGCCGCCATGCGCGCGACCGCCGCGCCCATCTCCGCGGGCGAAAGACGCGTCGGCGTCTCGATGCGGTGGCGCTCCGCAAGGAGCTGGCCGGTTTTTGTGTCCACGGGCGCGCCCTTGAGGGACGAGCCGCCTATGTCGATGCCGAGAACCTTCATAAGGAAAATATAACCGCAGATTTCGCAGATAAGCGCAGATTCAAGCCCCGGATTTCACCACGCGCTTAACATCCAGCTTGGCTCGTTTAAAATTCAGGAGCAGCGCCAGCTGGTAGCCGGTGATGGCAAGATAGCCCAGCATCTGGGCGACGTGGGTTTCGCTGAAGGATTCCGCGACCTTTGGATCAACCACCACTTTCTCCTCCACCAACAAATCCGGAACGAGTCGCCCCACGAGGTGGCCACGATAGGAGACCTCGAACGAACGTTGCTGCTCAACCTTCAGTCCCATCGCACGCAGCTCGATCACCAGGGCATTCTCATAGAGCTTTTCATCCAGCCCGGGCCTCAGGTCGTTCAGCACCCGCATAGCCGCCCCGATGATCGCATGGCTGAGTTCCGGATGTATCTTATCCTTGGCTCTATCTGCGTTCATCTGCGCAATCTGCGGTTAACAATTTCTCAGCTCTTGCAGCCGCAATCGTGGTTGCCGCACCCGCCGCCATCGTCGCCGCCACCGCCCTCATGCGCGTGCCCGTGCTCACACTCCTCCTTGGTCGCCGCGCGCACCGCGATCACCTCGACCTGAAACTCCAGGTCGACGCCCGCCAGCGGATGGTTGGCGTCGAGCAGCAGCTCTTCGCCCTCGACACCCACCACCGTGACGATAGGCGCGTAGGCGTCCGAACCCGCGCGAAACTGGTCGCCCGGCTTCACCTCCCCCTCGATCGGCAGCAAGGAGCGCAACACCCGCTGCACCTGCGACTCGTCATGCTCGCCGTAGGCCTTGGCCGCCGGCACGCCGATCGTGGCGCGCGTGCCCGCCACCAGCCCGCGCAGACCCTCCTCGAGACCCTCCACGATCTGCCCCGCGCCTTCGAGGAACGAGATCGGCTCGCCCCCGACGGAGGCGTCGATGACCTGCCCCCGCGGATCGCGCAGCGTGTAGTGAAAGGTGACGACGTTTCGGCTCATAAAGGCGCCACGGCAGCACAGCCGCCCCCGTCCGCCAAGCGCCGACTCCGGCGGAGCACGCCCGCCCGGGCCGAACCTACGCCCCAAATTTAAGCTCGCGCGCCGCTGCGGAGATTGCGCAGTCCGTCGTTCCGGCCGCCTTCGGATAGCCGCCGATTTCGATCCATTCTCTCATGTATTGAACCTATAACTACACATATCCCTTTCGCGTAGCTTCGGCTGCTGTCCACCTTCGAAACCGCTAATTTCAGAGGACACATAAGCGACCAATCGAACGCGCCCCGACCTGGGGCGCATCGAAAGTGTCTGCTTATGGGCTCTTAGCGGTGCCTGAAGGTGGGACGCAAGTAGGTGCGTCCCTCTTTTGTGCCCGGATTTCCCGGTCCGGAAAACTTGAGGCACCCTCCGCAAGATTTTCGGCCCCTTTCGTGCTCTCCCTTTAGCAAACCCATCCGCTTCGCCCGACACCTTTCGCATGCCATCCCGCTCAACTCGCCTCTTTCGCCTCGCGCGCCCCGCGAGCGTGCTCGCCATCTTGGCGTTACCCGTCCTGCGCGCCGCCGAAACCGAAACGCTGCAAGGCGTGCCGGTGACGGTTTTGTCGCGCAGCGTGGTCGCCGTCCCGAACGGGACAGTGACCTATTTGCGGATATCTCCGCCCCTGTTGCCGACCCGCCCGGCTCCGCCGCCGCCCGCGCCGGAAGCCCCGCTCACGCCCGAGCAGCAGGCGGCGCTGGAGCGGGCCGAGGCCAAGCCCTACGCCACGCTCGCGCTCACCGCCACGGTCTACACCCGCGCCGACGGCTCCGCCGCCGTCACCGAGCTTACTTGGCGCGACGGCGAACGCGCTTTCAGGTGCTGGTCGACCTGTGACTTCAGGCTCCTGCGCCAACTCAGCGAGATCGAGACCGAGACGCACCGTTTCCAATACTTTCCCTTCGTCGACGCACAGCCCTTGGCCGAACTCCCGCCGGACCAGCAACCCTCCGGTCTCTCGCTTTTCCCCGAGGCTCCCTCGGCTGACGCCCTGCCGGAATATTACTTCGAAGGCACGGAGGCCGACGCGGCCGCCACCGAGCCCGTGCTCGCGGCGCTCGACTGGCTCCACGCCCACGTCCACCTGAACCGCGAGGTCTTGCTCGCGCAGCTTGCCGAACTCGCCCGTCGCGAGGCCGAGGCCGCCGAGCAAGCCCGCCAAGCCGCCGAAGCCGCCGCCCAGCCCCGCCACGAAAAAGTCTTCTTCTGGAAGATCCGCTAAGTAGCGCAGGCATCCAGCCTGCCTCTCCGGCTCCTCGCTCCCTGCTCCACGCTCCAAAATGTCCCGCTTCACCTTCGCACTCGCACGACCTCCGCTCGCGGCGGCGCTCGCCGCTTTCGCCCTCTCCGCCTTCCTCGCCGTCGTCCCCTCCGCCTCCGCGCAAGACGACTTCCTGCCGACCGGCCCGAACCCCAACCCGGGTGCGGACCCCGAGGATCTGCGTCTGCGCGGCGTGCCTGGCACACTTGGGGCCTATGAACTGGCCTATTGGGCCAGATCTGGGCGCACCTATAGCGCCCAAAGGAGCACGGATCTTATCTCGTGGGAGTCCTTTCCCATCATCGAAGCCGGCCACGACGCCGCCGTGAGCTATGGCTTCACCAGCGACTCGCCCCGTGTATTCGTGCGCCTGCGCCACCTCGCAGGCACCTTCGCCGATCCCTACCTCGAAGACTTCGACGGAGACGGTTTGAGCAATCATGAAGAACTCTCGCTAAGGACCGATCCCTTTTCCGCTGACACCGACGTCGACGGCCTCCCCGACAAGTGGGAGGTGGATCACGGCTTCGACCCGCGCGATCCCGCCGACGCTGCGGCCGACGCCAACGGCAACGGCGTCTCCAACCTCGACGAGTTTCTCAACGGCAACGATCCCCGCCTGCTCGCCTACGGCGGCGTGACGCCTACCTTCCAGATGATCTCCGGTGACGGCCAGGTCCCCGTCGCCGGCCAGTTTATGCCCCTGCCCATGCGGGTGCGCCTACTTCGCCCCGATGGCTCCCCTTGGGCGGGCGCGCCGGTTCATTTTCATGCCGATCCCGGCGAAGGCCTCCTCGCCGCCTCCACCGCTCCCGAGGCCAAGCTCCTGCCGGTGCTCACCGTCCAGACCGACGCCAACGGTTACGCCCAAGCTTGGATCAAGTGCCCATGAAAATCCGTTGTTTCCTCCCGTGGGCGTCGGTCTGCCTCGCCCCGTTCTTCAGCTCCGCCCTCGTCGCCGCCACCACCGCCGCCGGGACCGCTCCGGATCTCCAGCAGACCCACTTTCAACATCCCGGGTTCTGGCGGATGACCGCCATCGATCTTCTCGCCGGAGAGAGCTACATTCCCTACTTGGTCGTTCGCCACACCACCCCCGGTGGCAAAGTGCTTTTGGAATACCGGGCCCCGACAGACTGGGGAGGGTTGCCGGCAGGGAAAGGCCCCAAAGTCAGCGCCGACTCCCCCGAGCCCAAGCTGCTCGGCTATATTTGGGACTGCGGCACCCTCACTCCCATTTATAGCCCCGCCTGGCCGTGGATTTATCCGGCCGAAGGATACCAAGGCGCCCGCGAGCTCTATTTTGGAGTCAGCGATCTAAACGATTCCAACGCGCTGGTCGGACACTGCTGGGCCACGGACTGGGAGACGCTCGACGGCCTGGCGCTGGATGAAAATATCGGCGTGGTTTGGCCTGCAGGCCCCGGAGGAGTCGCCGGAGAATTGTGCGCCGACCTGCCCACGCCGACGGCTCGTTTCCAGAGCAGGGCCGCCACTCCTTCGGACGAAATCCCCAGCCGGCTCATCACCGACAGCCTCGTCATCGACAACTACGGCAATTGCTACGGGCGTCTTTGGGTAACCAAAAGATGGGTCGCGCCATGGGCGGCAGATGCTAATTCCATCTCCTTTTATTACTTGAACGATATCGTGAAGTGGACGGCGCCAGGCTCCCCGCCGGAAAAGTTGACCCACAACGCGACGGGGGAACCGCTGCGCGGCGATGTTCCCGGGTCTTTCATTCAAGACTTCCACCCCGAAGGACACCTTCTCATCGGAAGCTACTCGCGGTCTGACGCTCCCCAAAGCACGTATCGCCACGAAGTGGTCTTGGCGGGAGGCGAATCCAGATACGAACTCGCCGATACGGCGGCGACCCCGCCTTGGTTTATTTTGGATTCGGGCGCGGCTTACAGCCTCGCGGACCCGTCGACCCCGGGGGTCGCGTGGGATCCCCCCGGCCTCAGGCGCGCCCTGACGGCCCCGTCGTCCCAATCTTTTACGGCAGGCTTTGTCTGCGGATATTATAAGCCGCTTAACATCGCGCCGATGCTGTGGGTGCAGCGGCCTGCGACATCGGGGAGCTCTACCATCCCCGTTCGCCTTTCAAACGACGGTTTCGGTTTGCTCGATGAAGTGGTGAAGGGGCAGATATCCAGCGCCTCGAATCCCTACATCATGACAGGATATTATAATACATATTCCGGGCCGATCAGTCGGGGCAACCACCTTGCCGGTTCACAAACCATCACCACCGACGGCCAAGGCAACC
>CAMLNJ010000133.1 GCA_946481225.1 uncultured Verrucomicrobiota bacterium
ACATGACCGAACTCCGGTCCCTGTCGAAATTCGGCCTCTCGCAGATCACGATGACCTTCGAGGATGGCGTGGATATCTACCGCCTGCGCCAGCTCGTCACCGAGCGCCTCGGACGCGCGCGCGACCGTCTGCCACCCGGCGTCACGCCGACTCTCGCGCCGATCAGCACCGGGCTCGGCGAGATCGTATATTACACCCTGCGCTATCGCCCGGACGCACCGGACTCGCCCGCGGACGCCGCCGAGCGGCTACGGCGGTTGCGCCTCCTCCACGACTACACGCTCAAGCCCCTCCTGCGCGCCACGCCGGGCCTGGCGGAGGTCAATGCCATCGGCGGCCACGAAAAGCAGATCGTGGTCTCCCCCGATCCGGCCAAGCTCGCCCAGGCGGGCGTCGGCTTCGAGCAACTCGTCCAGGTGCTGCGCGCGAGCACCGAAAACGCGGGCGGCGGCGTCTTGGAAATGGGCGGCGAAGCCGTCGTCGTCCGCGCGGATACCCGCGCCAAAACCGCGCAAGATCTCGGAAACCTGCCGGTCAAATTCGCCGGGGCGGCCCGGCCGCTTCTCGTCCGCGACCTCGCGGAGGTCTCCATCGGCTCCGCGGTGCGCACCGGCGCCTCCACCGAAAACGGCGAGGAGACCGTCACGGGCGCCGCGATCATGCTTGCCGGCGAGAACGCCCGTCTGGTGGCCCGGGCGGTCGTAAAGCGGCTGGAACATATCCAGGAAAAGTTGCCCGCCGGCGTCGAGATTCGCGTCGTCTACGACCGGTCCGATCTGGTCAACGCGACGATCCGCACCGTCGAGAAAAACCTCTTCGAGGGCGCGGTGCTGGTGGCCGTCATCCTCTTCGCCTTCCTCGGCAACTGGCGCGCCGCCCTGATCGTGTCGCTGGCGATCCCGCTGTCGTTTCTCCTCATGCTCACCGGCATGGTCGAGGCGAAGATCTCCGCCAACCTGATGAGCCTCGGCGCGATCGACTTCGGCCTCATCGTCGACGGCGCGATCGTGATGGTGGAAAACATCCTACGCCATATCGCCGAGAAACAGCATGCCCTCGGACGGAAACTGGGCGCGGCCGAAAGGCTCGACGAGGTGCGCTCCTCCGCGCGCGAGGTGGCGCGGCCGATGTTCTTCGGCGTGCTCATCATCACCATCGTCTACGTGCCCATCCTCGCCCTCTCCGGCATCGAGGGAAAGATGTTCCGCCCGATGGCGGTGGCCGTGATGTTCGCCCTCGTCGGCGCGCTCGTGCTCGCGCTGACGCTCATGCCCGCGCTGTGCTCGTGGTTCCTGCGCGGTGAAATCGACGAGAAGGACGGCTGGGTGGTGCGCGCCGCGAAAGCGCTCTACACGCCCTTGCTCGCCCAGGCCCTGCGGCTGCGCTGGCTCGTGGTCGCCGCCGCGCTCGCGCTCTTCGCGGTCTCGGGCTGGGTCTTCACCCGGCTCGGGGCGGAGTTCATCCCGCAGCTCGACGAGGGCTCGCTGTCCATCCAGATGATCCGCGGCAACAGCGTCGCCCTCGGCGATTCGGTCGAGCTGCAACGCGCGTCCGAAAAGCTCCTCCTCGAGAAATTTCCCGAGATCAGCCACATCTTCTCCCGTATCGGCACGGCGGAAATCGCGACCGATCCGATGGGCCCCAACGTTTCCGACACCTACGTCTTTTTCGCGCCCCTGGAAAAATGGCGACAAACGAACGGCCGCCGCATCACGAAGCCTGAGCTGATCGAGTCAATGCGGCGCGAGCTCGTGTCCGCGGCTCCCGGCCAGACCTACCTGTTCACGCAACCGATCCAGATGCGTTTCAACGAAATCATGGCCGGAGCCCGCGCCGACCTGTCGTTGAAAATATACGGCGACGACTACGCGGAGCTGGAACGCCTCGCGACGGAGGCGCGCGACGTGCTCCGGCGCGTGGACGGCGGCGGCGACGTGGAATTCGAGGCCTTGGGCCGCGTGCCCATGCTCGAGATCACGCCAAAGCGTGAGGCCCTGCAACGGCTCAATCTCCACGCCGAGGAGATCAACGGCGTGGTCGGGATCGCCCTCGGCGGCGAAGAGGCCGGCGCCGTGATCGACGGCGGCAAACGCCACGACGTCGTGGTGCGCCTGCCGGAGTCGGAACGCCTGAACCTGGCGGGCCTGCGCCAGCTTCCCGTCGTGGGCGAAAACCGGGCGCAGGTGCCGCTCGAACGCGTCGCCGACATCGCGGTCGCCGACCGGGTCGGGACCATCAACCGCGAAGACACACGGCGTCGCGTCGCCATCCTCGTCAACGTCCGCGGCCGGGACACGGAGAGCTTCGTTCTCGAGGCCCAGGCCAGGCTTCGGAAACAGGTGAGGTTTCCCCCTGGCTATTTCTTCGAGTTCGGCGGCCAGTTCGAGAATCTTCAGGCGGCGCGCGGGCGTCTCCTGATCGTCGTGCCCGCCGCCCTCGCCCTGATCTTCGGGCTCATCTACGCCAGCTTCGGCAGCGCCCGCCAGGCGACCTTGATCTTCCTCTGCGTGCCGCTCGCCGCCACCGGCGGCGTCATCGCGCTCTGGATACGCGGCATGCCCTTCACCATCTCGGCGGCCGTGGGTTTCATCGCCCTCTCCGGCATCGCCGTGCTGAACGGCATCATGTTGATCAGCTTCATCAATCAACTCCGCGCCCAGGGCCGGGACGTGCGGCGTGCCGTCATCGAAGGCACGCTCACGCGCCTTCGCCCGAAGCTCATGACCGCCCTGGTGGCCTCGCTCGGCTTCGTTCCGATGGCGATCTCCGCCGGCGCCGGTGCCGAGGTGCAGCGCCCGCTGGCCACCGTAGTGATCGGCGGCGTCATCACCTCGACCTTTCTCACGCTCATCCTCCTGCCCGTCCTCTACGACTGGATGGAGCGCGACCGCGAGACGCCTTCCCGCTAGTGCTCACCAACCCGCCATATCCAATATGAAACTGAAACAACTCACGCTCGCGGCGGCCGCTCTCTGCGCCGCCGTTTCGCTCCACGCCGAGAAAATCGTCGCCGGCCCCAAAGGCGGACGCCTTCTCGAATCCGAACCGCTCAAGGCCGAGTTCTTCGTCACCCCCGAGCGCAAGGTGGAGATCACCTTCTACGACGCGGCGCTCAAGCCCGTCGATCCAGGCGCGCAAACCGTCACGGTCACGGCCGAGCCGGCCGCCGGAAAGACCAAGCTCGAGTTGGAGAAGACCGCCACCGGCTTCGTTTCCAAGGCCTCCCTTCCGGCGGGCGAGCCCTACCGTGTCGTGGTGCAGACCCGCGCCACCGCGGACGCCAAGCCGAAGAATTTCCGCGTCGATCTCAACCTCGCCACCTGCGGCGAGTGCCAGAAGGCGGAATACGCCTGCGTCTGCGAGAGCCACTAGGCGGGCGCCTCGCCAAGCCCGCATCGGCCACGTCCGGCGCGCCGCCATGCGCGGCCGCCGGTTCGGCAAGCGCGGGTGGGCGGGCTGGAGCTCTACGGCGCGTCCTTCGCGCAGACGGCGTGCCCCGACGCGGCGCCCAGACGATCCGTCAGGTGACGACGAGTTTCAACGCGGCCACCCCGAGCACCAGCGCCAAGGCGGGCCGGAGCTGACCGGCCCGGGCGCGCATGCTGCCCCACCGCGCGCCGAAAAAGCCGCAGACCACGACGACAAGCGCGAGCCACGGCCAGGAGTTCGGAAGATGATGCAGCGAAGCGGAGTGCCCGGCGAGGCCGGCGGCGGAATTGACGAAGATGAACGGGGCGGACACGGCGGCGGCCGTCTTGGCGTCGCCCCATCGGACGAAGAGAATCAGCGGGGCGAGAAAGATTCCGCCGCCGACTCCGATGAGCCCGGAGGCGAAGCCGATGAGCGCGCCGGCGGCGAGCGTCCATCCGAGGACGACGGGCCGGGACTCCGCGACTTTCGGCTCGGGCAATAGAAGGCGCAGCGCGGCGAAGCCCAAGGCGAGCGCGAGGAGGATCTTGAACGCGTGCGGCGGCAGATCGAGGCGGCCGCCTATCCAGGCGCAGGGAATCGACGCGAGGGCGAAGGGCCAGAAGAGGCGCCACGCAAAGTGGCCGGCCCGGAAAAACAGAACCGAGCCGACGAGCGAGACGGCGAGGTTGAGCGTGAGCGCGGTGGGGCGGAGAGTCTCCGGCGCAAAGGACAGGAGGGCCATCGTCGCCAAGTAGCCCGACGCCCCGCCGTGACCGACGGAAGCGTAGAGGGCGGCGACGCCGCCGAAGGCGCAGAGGATCAGGAGCAGGTCGGGCATGGCGGATCGAGCAAACGCACGGCGCTAGGCCCGCCATGGCCGGCAGGCCGATCCGGATCAGAACACCACCTGGACGCGGGCCAGCACGCGGCCGCCGTCGTCGGCGGGGGCGGGGCGGTCGCCGATGAGGTAATTGAGCGAAAGCTTCAGGTCGTCGCCCTTGAAGAGGTAGTCCACGCCGAAGGTCCAGACGTCGGTGGTGGTGTCGGCGGAGGAGGCGGTGTCGGTGTCGAACGTCTCGTAGCGCACGACGCCGCGCCAGTTGGCGTCGAATTTCCAGCTGCCGAGAACGGCCCAGCCGGCCTGCTCGGCGGCGCTGTCGTTCTCGTTGCGCAGCCACTCCGCCTGGAGCGTGGCGGGGCCCGCGGTCGCCTGGAGGTCGGCGCCGTAGCCGGCCTTGTGGTTACCGACGTCCTGGGTGGTGAAACCGTTGACGCCGCCGGTCACCTTGACCGGCTGGCCCGCGATCTTGCCCTCGTAGGCCTGGCCGGAGACGCGGCCGGCCCACATGAAGTTGTCGTTGTCGTTTTGACCGGTGTTGACGCCGCTGCCGTTGAAGGCGCCGACGGAGTAGCCGAATTTCTTGTCGACGACTTCGCCGGAGACGGCCGCGCCGATCTGGCGGCTGACGGTGAGGCGGTCGCTGGGCAGCGAGCGCTCGATGGTCAGGATCTTGGTGTCGGAGAGGAGCTGTTCGAAGCCGAAGGGCGTCTTAAACTGGCCGGCGCGGACATTGGCGAAATCGTATTTGGACCACTGGATGTAGCCGTCGGTGAGCTGTCCGCGCGAGCCGGCGCCGGTGCTGAGGGAGTTGGCCCCGAAGTCGGCCTCGATCTTCGCGGTGAACTCGTGGGCGAGCGTGGCGGTGAGATTGAGCCGAGCGCGGCGGAGGAGGAAGCGGTCGTTGTTGTTGGTCCAGCGCGCGTCGGGGGCGTCGCCGAGCTCGGCGTTCGCCTGGACAAATCCGCCGAGGACCAGCTTCTCGACTTTGCCGGCGGGCAGCACGAGCGCCGGGGCCTTGCCCTCGGCGGAGTAGCCAAGCTGCTTTTTCAGCGCCACGTTCTCGGCGGCAAGCGCGGCGGTCTGTTTTTCCAACTCGGCGAGGCGCTCCTCGACGGTGGCGGCCGGCAGGCGCGAAGCGCCGAACAGCGCGAGGCCAAGCGCGAGGACGCGAGGCGCGACGGGCAAACGGGAAGGAGCGACAGGGGCTTGTGTATTCACGTTGAGAGGAAGGGGAAGATATCGCACACCGAGGAAATCGAGACGCGGGGAAACATCGTGGAGGCTCGCACCGCCGACGGCGGGATCAAGCATGCATACGGCGAGGAAAGCTACGGAGCACAAAAAAGCCCCGGAGACTTCTTTAAGTCTCCGGGGCCAAAGTGGCTGCCCGAGTAGGGGTCGAACCTACGACCAAGTGATTAACAGTCACCTGCTCTGCCACTGAGCTATCGGGCAATGTGTCCCTTGTTTTGAAAAGGGGCGGGGGAAAAACCAAGCGCCGCGCCCCTTTGTCAACGCCCATTTGGTATCGAGGCGCAGATTTTCCCGCGCCCTCCCAAGATTTGGTTGCCAAAGCCGAACGCCGCCGCTTCTGCTCAAACCCTTTTCCATTACGCCTGCCATCAATTCCGGTGCGACAGGGGGAACGAAACCTATGAAACAACCGCTCAGCCTGACCATCACACCGCGCGCCCAGACCGGCCGCTCGGCTTCCCGCCGCGTTCGCAAAGCGAACCAGATCCCCGCGATCCTCTACGGAAAGCACACCAGCCCCGAGACGCTCGCCGTCGACGCGCCCGAATTCACCCGCCTCGTCAAGGCGGTCGCCGGCCGCGCCCTGATCATCGAGCTCCAGCGCAAGGACAAGGCCGAGAAGGCACTCTCCTTCCTCCAGGAAATCCAGCGCGACCCCATCACCGACAAATATCTCCACGTCGACCTCCAAGAGGTGAAGGCTGACGAGAAGGTGGACGTGAACGTCCCGGTCGTCGTCCTCGGCGAGGCCTTTGGCGTGAAGAGCCAGGGCGGCGTGCTCGAAATCTCCGCCAAGACCCTCCGCATCCGCTGCCTGCCGAAGGATCTTCCCCCCGTCATCGAGGTGGACGTCTCCGAGCTTAAGCTCGACGAGTCGATCAAGGTCGGCGGCCTGAAAGCCCTTTCCGGCGTCGAGTTCCGCGATCTCCCCGGCCACTCCGTCGTCTCCGTCCTCAGCATCGAGGAAGAGGTCGTCGCCGAGCCCGCCGCCGGCGCCGCTCCCGCCGCCGGTGCCGCCGCCCCCGCCGCTGGTGCCGCCGCTCCCGCCGCCGGTGCCGCCGCTCCCGCCAAGGACGCGAAGGCCGCCGCCCCCGCCGCCGGCGCCAAGCCCGCCGCCCCCGCCAAGAAGTAAGCGTCGTCGTCCCGCGTCGCGCCCCGCGCCTTGCCGCCCGGGGCCAGCGCGTTTGTTCTTTGAGTCATGTCCATCTCGCTCGTTGCCGGCCTCGGCAACCCCGGTCGCGCCTACGCCGCCACCCGCCACAACGCGGGCTGGATGGTGGTCGATGCGCTCGCCGCGGCGGAAAAGCTCTCCTGGAAAACCGAGGAGCGCTTCGAGGCCGAGATCGCCCGCTGGGACTTCGCTCCCGGCCACACCGTGTGGCTGGCCAAGCCGCTTACGTTCATGAACGAAAGCGGCCGCGCCATCCAGAAGCTCGCCGCCTTTCACAAGGTGCCGCCGGCCTCGATCACGGTCGTGTATGACGATCTCACCATCGACTGCGGCCTCCTGAAGGTCTCGGTCAAGGGCAGCGCCGGCGGCCACAACGGCATCGCCGACCTGCTCGCCCGCATGGGCGACGGCTTTATCCGCTACCGCCTCGGCATCGGACCCAAGCTCCCCCGCGAAATGGACCTCAAGGACTACGTGCTCGGCCGCTTCACGGACGAACAACACCACCTCTTTAATCAACAACTCCCACGATTCATCACCGGCCTCCGCCTCCTGCTCGCGCAGGGGCCCGACCAGGCCATGAACCAGCTTAACCGCCGCACCCTCCCAACATCATGAGCGCCACCGCCACCCGCAACTACCTCGCCACCTTCATCCTCGATAACCGGGGCAAGGAAGAGACCGTCGAGCAGATCGTCGAGGTCGTTAAGACCGAGATCGCCGCCGTCTCCGGCACCGTCTCCTCCATCGAGAACGTCGGCCGCAAGGACTTCGCCCGCGTCACGGACAACAAGTTCCCCGCCGCCAGCTACGTCCAGATCAAGTTCTCCGGCCCCGCC
>CAMLNJ010000134.1 GCA_946481225.1 uncultured Verrucomicrobiota bacterium
CATCATCATGCTCTTGAATGCCTGCTGCTGCGCCTGGGGCCATCCGGGGTAAGTGGTGAGGATCTCCGCGCCGCTGGCGAAGAGGTAGCCGCAGAGGCCGGCGGCGAGGGAGCGATTGGTGTCGCCTTGGAGGCCGAGGAGATCGGACCAGACGTTGGCTATTTCGACGGCCTTGTTGGCGTAGGCGACGTCGCCGGTGATTTTCCAGCGGAGGGCGAGTTCGTAGATGGCCTGCGCGTCCTGCTGGGAGCGGGTGTAGTTGTTGCCCGAGGACCCGCGGACGATGTAGTCGACGTTGTAGGCGGGCCACCAAGTCTGGGCCCAGGGGCTGTCGGCGAGGATGTCGTAGCCGGCCTTCCAGGGCTGGGCGTTGGCGGCGACTTTGGCGGCCATGCGATCAAGGTCGGCCTGGGTGTGAAGGGCGCCGGGGTGGACGAAGGGGACGTAGGGCGCGGCGGTTGGCGTCATGTCGACCTGGAACACGCGGTCGCCGGCGAGGGGCGTGGCCGGACTTCCCCAGTTCCGGATGTAGGCGGTGCCGCCGGCGTAGGGGTCGGGGGCGAAGTCGGAGCTGATGCCGAGCCACTCGAAGTAGTTGGAGCCGCCGTTGCCGATGGCGAAGTCGAAGCCGTAGGTGGTGTTTGGCTCGAGGTGGACGGCGAAGGGCAGCAGGAGGGTGAGGTAGGTGCCGGGGCCGTTGGCGCTCGTGCCGGAGCCGGGGTTGCCGGTGCCGCCGGAGTTGAAGCACTGCATCGAAAGCGTGGTGAAGTCGCTTTCGGTGATCTTGCCGACGGTGAGGATGATAGGGCCGTTGGTGAGGTTGAGGTTCCAGGTGGAGCCGTTGGAACCGGAGGCGGCGTTGTTGGTGTAGCCCGTCATGCGCACGGTGATGCTCGAGACATCGTAGCCGTGGGGGTTGGCGCCGGTGGTGAAGCTTTGGCCCTGCCGGGGTTGGTTGTTGGCGACGTAGGTGGAGGCGTCGTTGGCGGCGCCGTTGTTGGCGCCGCCGTCTGCGTTGACGCCGGAGCCGCCGAGGTTGGCGGCGTCGAAGGCGGCGCCGGTCCAGTTGGTGACGGCGTCCGCGGAACCGGCGGGCTGGCCTGCGGTGTAGGCGATGGTGGATTTGAAGTTGATCTCGTGGGCCCTAAGGAGCGGCAGGCTGGCGCCTAGGAGCGCAAGGGCGGCGAGGCGCAGAGACCGGACGGCGACACCGAGGAGCGAGCAAGAGCGGGCGGGCAAAGGCATGGGGAAAGGGAGGGGGAGGGGGGCGCGCTCTTCTCGGGGCGAACACGGGCGGCCAAAGGGCCTGGAGATGATTCCGGCGCCGGGGACGGGGGCCGAGGAGGATGGGGCGTTATTTGTAACGCAAGGCAGGCCAAAGCCCTGCCGCCGAGGGAATGGCGGCAGGGCCAGGACGGCGGGGCCGGGGCGGCGCACGGCCTTATCCGGGAACGTGCGGTGGCTCGGGTCGTATCGAGGGGATCCGACGGCACGATCCGGACCACCTCGGCTTTTGGCTTATCGCCCGAGTTGGGTTTGGACGCCGCGCCCGGGCAGCGAGGTGCCGTCGACCCAGGTGCCTTCGATCAAGATCTGGCGTTTTACGCGCGGTAAGCCGACGTCGCTGTCGTTGATGAGGGAGGCGAGGACGAGCACGCCGACGCGGCCGATCTCCTCGGGATTTTGATAGATGCCGGCGTCGATCGGGCAGTCGAGGATGGTGAGCGCGGCCAGTCCTACATCGTGCGGCACGCGCACGCCCATGGCTTTCAAGCGGGCGGGGATCGAAGGCAGCTCGGTGAGGATCGCGTCGGGGCGATGCTCGCGCCACCACGCCTCGAAGCGGAGCAGCTCCGCCTCGTGGTTTTCCTCGTTGAGGAGGCAAATCGGGACGCGGGCCTCGCCCTCTTGCGAGAGCTGGTCCCAGAGGGCGCCGGCGCCGAAGCCGCGCGCGCGCCACGCGTTGGAGACGAGTCCGATGCGCCGGTAGCCGCGGGCCCGCATCTCCGTCATGGCGCGCATCGCGTTGTAGACCTGGTGGGCCGTCACCGCGTGGATCGGCAGGATGTCGGGCATCTTGGTCAGGCCGACGAGGGAGAACTGGCTCCAGTCGAAGCGCCTGGCCCACTCGGTTTGAAAGGGGCCGGGGGTGATGAGTATGCCGCGGATGTTGCGCGTGTGGAGGATCGTGGCCATGCGCTCGGGCGGCATGGCGTCGCTGACCGCGAACTCCTCAAGGCGGAAGCCGAGCTTCTCCGCCGAGGCGTGGGCGCCCTGCCAGTAGAGATCGAACTCGCGAAACTTGCGTTGCTGTTTGGGGTCGGGCCACTGGTTGAACCAAGCGAGGGCGGCCTTGATCGGCGCGCCGGCCTTGGCCTGGCGGTATTGCACGAGCGCGGAGAGGGCGGGGTCGGGGCGGTAGCCCATCTCCTTCGCTTTTTTCAGGATGCGTTCCCGCAGCTGCTCGGAGATCCGGGGCTGGTTGCGCAGGGCGCGCGAGACGGTCATCGCGGTGACGCCCACGGCCCCGGCGATGTCACGAAGGGTCACGCGCCGCAGCGGATCCTCGGGTTTCCCGCAGGTGGCGGGTGTTGCTGAAACGGGGGCGTCTGCGGAGGGGCTCATGGGGCGGGGTAGGCGCGGGCGGTTCCGGGGCGGCGGAGGCGACTGCTGGAAACCGGATTTGCGACGTGCCGACACCATCGTGGCGTATTCGTCTCCCGGGGCGAGGACCAAGAGAGGTTATAATTAACGCCGGGCGGCGCTGGGACTTCGACGGAGGGGTGTGCTGACTGCTTGGGCTGGAGCGTCCATGGCGACGCCCGGAACTCCTTTTCGCCACCCTCCGCATCCCTTCGTGCGCGCCTCGATTCCCATCTCCGCCTCCGCCGACGCGCACGGCTCCCCTCGTCACTTTTGTGGCGATCCCTTCCGCCGCTCATGAAACGCCTCAAAGGACTTTACATCTTGGAAGCCCGCTCGTTTGCGGACGTCTATGGGCCGGAGGAGCAACGCGACATCGCGCAATACGTCGAGATTCTTGCCGCTCCGCAAACGCGCGAATCGATTCAAGAGCGTCCCGGACTGCTTGCGGAGGCGGAGGTTATCTTCTCCGGGTGGGGGGCTCCGCTGATGGATGAGCGGTTCCTCGCCGCCGCGTCCAGGCTCCGCGCCGTGTTCTATGCGGCGGGCACGACGGGGTATTTCACCAGCGAGGCCTTTTGGGATCGCGAGATCACGCTCAGCAGCTCTTACGCCGCGAACGCCCTGCCCGTGGCGGAGTATGCGCTCGGCGCGATTCTTCTGGGCCTGAGAAACTTCTGGTCCTATTCGGCGCTCGCCCACCGAGGCGCCGATTGGCCGGGCACCGACGCGCCGATGCCTGGCGGTTTTCGGTCCACTGTCGCCTTGATCGGCTGCGGGATGATCGCCCGCCGCCTGATTTCCCTGCTCAAGCCCTTCGATCTGCGCGTGCTCGTCTACGATCCCTTTCTCGACGACTACGAGGCGGCGAAGCTCGGGGTGGATCGCTGCACCTTGGAAGACGCGTTTCGCCTGGGTGACGTGGTTTCGCTGCACGCGCCGAACAAGACCGAGACCCAAGGCATCATCGGACGCGACCACTTCATGGCGATGCGCCGTCGCGCGACTTTCATCAACACCGCCCGCGGGCCTATCATCCGGGAGGCCGATCTGATCGAGGCGCTCAGTCTGCGCCCCGATCTGACGGCGATCCTGGACGTGTGCGTGCAGGAACCGCCGCCGCCGGGCAGCCCTTTGTTGACCACTCCCAATCTCATCCTGACGCCGCACATCGCGGGGTCGCACGCCGGCGAGTTGCGCAGGCTCGGCCGCTACATGGTCGACGAGCTCGAGCGCTACATTCGCGATCAGGCCCTGCGCTGGCGGATAACCCGCGAGTTGTCCGCCCGCCTCGCCTGACACCCCGTCGCGCGCAATTGTTTCGCGCCGGGTTCAGATCCCCGGCTGGAGCGGCCAGAGACGAGGGACCAAATACATCGCCATCGCGAACAAGACAAAGACGAGCGGGCCGCCGACCCGGACGAAATCCCAGAAGCGGTATCTGCCGGGGCCATAAACCATCAGGCAGGCGGGCTCCAGCGGGGTCAGATAGGAGCAACTCGCGGCGACCGCGATCGCCATCACGAAGGCCCGCGGATTCAAGCCGAGCCGCAACGCGGTGTGGATGGCTATCGGCACGATGACCGCCGCGGCGGCCTGGTTGGACATCGGTTGGGTGAGCAGGACGGTCAGCAGGAAAAAACCGGCGAGAACCCACATGGGCGCCAGCCCCGACGCGAAGTGGGCGACATGCTCGGCCAGATATTCCGCGGTCCCGGTTTGGACCATGGCTTGTCCCAGTCCCAGCATGCTCGCGATCAGGATCAACACCCGCCAATCGACATCGCGGTAGGCGTCGGCCGCGGTGATGCAGCGGGTCGCGAAGACCGCGAAGGCGCCGAGCAGGACGGCGACCGCGAGCGGCAGGGTGTTCGTTCCCGCGAGCACCAACGCCGCGCCAAAGATCGTGATCGCCCGCCACGCTTTCGGCCGGTTGCCGGCCTCGCCCTCGACCGCGTGGAGCACGCTCACCAGCCCCTCCCTCTCGATATGGGCAAATCCCGTCGCGCGTCCTTGCAGCAGGAGGACGTCGCCGACGCGCAGCGGCACATGGCTGATTTTTTCGACGATGTTTTTGCCGTGGCGATTGATGCCGAGCACCTGCACTCCATACGTCTCGCGTAATCTGATCTCCCGGAGGGTCCGTTCGACGAGCCGCGAGCCGGGAACGACGAGCGCCTCGACCAGCGAGGCGTCCTCATCGCTCAGGTCGGGATCGGAAAGCTCGAGTTCCGCCCGAAGCTCTAGTCCCGCGGTGTCCTTGATCTTCAGCACGTCGGTGCGAGCGCCTTCCACGAGCAAGACATCGCCCGCCGCCAGCGTCATCTTCCGCTGCGGAAGAAGATACCGCGTCTTGTCGCGGATGATGCGGAGAAGGGTGAGCTCGAGGCCGCCCTTGAAGCTGAATTCGCCCACGGTTTTTCCGGCCCACGGGGAGCTCGGAAGCACGACTACGTCAGTGACGTAGGAACGAAGTCCGAATTGATCGAGAAGGCCCTGGGAGGGCGCGCGGCTCCTCACGAGATGGCGTCCGATGAAAAACGTGTAGGCGAGCCCGACCGCCGCGATCGGCAGGCCGACCGGCGTCAGCTCGAAGAAGCCGATAGGCGAAAGCCCCGCGCGCGTCATGAGTCCGCTGATCACGAGGTTGGTGGATGTGCTGATAAGCGTCACCGAGCTGGTGAGGATCGACGCGAAGGCGACCGGCATCAGGAAACGCGAGGGCGAGGTTTTCGATTTGGCCGCCACGGCGATCACGATGGGCAGGAAGAACGCGGCGGCGGCGGTGTTGCTGATGAAGGCGCTCAAGGCCGCGCACCCGACCATCATGAAGGCGAGCACGCGATCCGGGCTGCTGCCGGCCGCTCGAAGAACAGCCTGCCCCGCCAGCGCCACGACGCCTGTCTTGATCAGCGCCGAGGTCATGATGAGCAACCCGAGGATCATGATGACGGTTTCGCTGCCAAACCCCGCAAACGCATCGGCCGGCGAAAGCAGGCCGCTCAGAATCAGGGCCAGCAACAAGCCCAGCGCGACCACGTCGCTCGATAACCAGTCGAATGAAAAACAGACCAGGGCGGCGACGATGAGAAACAGGAGCAGGCCGATTTCGAAAGTCATCGGAGTGGGCTCCGTGGGTTCGTTGTCCTTAGGGGGGAATGGCGATCAGTCGCAGGAAGGTTTCAGCGGTGCGTGGTGTGGAATAGGCGGCAAATTTCCATCGCACAACGAGTCGATTCCGGCCGGATTCGCCATGACGCGTCGCCGTGGAGACAACCGTCTACGGCATCGGTCCGCAGCCCGGCTGCGAATCCCTCTATTCCGCCCGGCACGAGGCCCGGGGACTTGCGACATGATCGCCGCGCGCACATCGGCGCCTGAAGCAGACCACCGCCCCGGGGCTTATCGGTGAAGGGCCTTCCGGGGGAGCCCGAAACGCCCGGCCATCCAGGTCGTCAGGCGGCTGCAATTGGAACGCACAACACGTCTTGGATCGTGTTCCGGCAAGATGCCGCGCGTTTGTCCTCGGCGCGCTTGTTTGGAGCGGCTGCAACGCAACCCAAGGGGCATGCGGGATGGTCTACCGGACGCGCACGCGGAGGAAACGGCGGCCGGGGGAGGGGAGCGGCTCGGGGTCGGTGACGGTCACGTCGGCGCCGACCTCGCCCGGGTTTGTCGCGATCAAGGTCCACGCGGCGAGATCGGACGAGGCCTCGACCTCGTAGGTCAGCTCGGCGCGAGCGCGGTGGAAGGTCAGCGACAGCCCGCCGCCAATGTTCGTAATACGAACATTGGGATTGGCGGGGGTGGTGGAGGACGAGAGGGCGTAGTCGAGGAGGTCGGGCTGGCCGTTGGCGTCGTGGTCGGCGGTCGAGGGGGAGTCGGCGGGGATGTCGCGCGCGAATTGCCAGGCGGCGTAGGGAGCGGGGGTGTGGACGAGCGAGAGCGTGCCGCCGGTGGCGGACAGGGAGTATGCGCCGGTCGTCGCGGGCAGGGAGGGCGCGTCGAGCGTGGGCAGGTCGCCGCCTACGCTGGTCGCGGAGACGATGGGCCAGGAGTAGGCTTGGCGAAGGTCGAAGGCGGCGGGCGCGCCGGTGACGCGGAGGACGGAGCCGGTCGCGCCGGTGAAGGTGCCGACGGTGAGCGCGCCGCGCGAGAAGTCGCGGGCGAGCGTCGCGCCGGAGGCGAGCGTGAGCGCGGTGGCGGCGGGCAACTGGCCGGAGACGAGGAGCGTGCCGGCGGAGACCTCCGTGGGGCCGGAGTAGGTGTGGTTGCCAGAAAGGAGGAGCGTAGTGGACGCGCCGGTTTTGGTCAGGCCGAGCTTGCCCTCGATCACGCCGGAGAAGGCGCTCTCGCCGGCGACGACGACGGTGCCGAGCACGGAACCGGTGGTCGTGGTGGTGATGAGTCCCGAACCGGTGAGGCGGCCGAGATTCACGGAGTGCGCGTTGGTGTCGGCGGCGCCGCGGCTGTTCACCACGAGCGTGCCGTCGAGGGTGGTGAGGGCGGAGGCGGGCTGGTTGACGGAGAGGCTGGCCTGGCCGTTGAAAGTCGTGCCTGCGGGGATGGCGAGGTCGCCGACGGCCTTGTTGGCGCGAGCGGTGATCGCGCCGGCCGAGACGGTGAGGCTGCCGGTGAAGGTGTTGGCGTCGCCTTCCATCACGAGCGTGCCGGGACCGGTTTTGACGAGGTTGCCGGTGCCGGCGACGGGGCCGACGAGGAACTGGTTGCCGGCGGCGGAGGCCTCGATGACGGCGTCGCCGGTGAGGGTGATGGCGGCGGTGCCGGTGCTGTTGAAACGGGTGGTGTTGGCCGTGGCGCCGGCGGAGGAGAGGGTGCCGCCGAGGGCGAGCGGCTCGCCTTGGAAGGCG
>CAMLNJ010000135.1 GCA_946481225.1 uncultured Verrucomicrobiota bacterium
CCACGGTCATGGCAGCGCCGGAGTTGGTGTTGGTGAAGGTGCGCGGGCCGGTGGCGCCGGTGTTGTTGAAGCGCAGGGTCCAGACGGTGGGGTTGCTCACGGCGACGTCGGTGACGACATCGACGTTCTGCGTGGCGGTGCCCGCGGTGGTCGCGGTGCTGGGCGTGTAGGAGGCGTCGGGGAGGCCGACGATATTTCCGCCGGCGGCGTTGGTGGCGTTTGTCGCCCAGCTGGTCTTGTCGACCACGAGGTTGGCGATGTTGCCGCTGACGGGCGTGAGGATGCCGTTCGCGTGGTTAAGAGAATTGGTGACGATGCCGTTGGTGGCGTCCTGCGCGCCGGAGGGAAGCTCGAAGCTGACGAGGGAGGACTTGTTGTTCTCGTTGGCCGCGCCGGCGGCGAGGCCGATGGCGCCGACGTTGATCAGCATCTTGCCGCCGACGCCGGGCTGGAGCGCGATGCGGTTGAAGCCGGCGGAGAGGCCGAGCGCGCCGACCGCCTGGGTGTTGTCCGTGGCGTCTTTGCCTTTGAGCACGAGCGCGCCGCCGGAGAGGCGCAGTTCCTGGGCTGCGGCGAGCGTGAGGCCGTTGTAGAGGATGTTCGAGACCGGGGACCCGGCGGCGGAAAAATCGAGCACGAGCGTGCCGCCGCCTTGGTGGGTGCTGGGCGTCATGCCGACGCCGTTGGGGAAGTTGCCGACGCCGGTGCGCCCGGCGTAGGTGTGCGCGCCCGAAAGGGTGAGGGTTTTTGCGCCGATCTTGATGAGGTCGAAGTTGCCGGAGCTGCCGACCGGGCCGCTGATCGCGACGTCGCCGAAGGCGGTGTTCACGCTCCGACCGGCGGTGAGGGCGAGCGGCAGGGCAAGCGTCTGGAGGCTGGTGCTGTTGTTCTCGATGTTGCCGCCGAGACTGGCGGAGGACCCGCCGAGGACGAAGGCGCCCGCGCCGCTCGCGAAGCTGACGCCGTTAAGGGTGAAGTCGGAAAGGTCGTTGGTGGACGCGAGATTCGTGGTCCCGCCGAAAGTGAGCGCGACGGGCGAGGTGGGGACGGTGTCGTTGTCCCAATTGGCGGCCGTGCTCCAGTTGCCGTCCGCGCCGCCGCCGTCCCAGACGTTGGCGGCGGAGGCTTCGAGAGCGGCGACGAGCCCGAGGACGCAGGCGGCCGAGGTGAGCCAGCGGCGGCGGGCCGGAATAGACGAGATCGGAGCCTGAGGAAGGAAGGCGGAGCGGCGGCGGGGGGTATGCATGATGAAACGAGAAGAGGATCGCGGGGGCGAAGGGGCTTTCACGGAACGGAAAGCCGGGCCCGGGCTGGGAAGCTGGAACGGGGCGGGACGCGCACCAAGATCGCGGGCCCGGAGGCGGCCGGCAATGGAGCGACAAGATTCACTGGTAACGGGGCTCGGAGGCCGCGGCGGACGCGGGCCGTCCCCGGCGTGATCGGGCGCGGGTTACCGAAGGGGGATGGGGGCGTTGGCGAGATCGGCCCGGCGGATCTGCTCGAGCTCGTCGCGGATGAGCTCGCGGTCGAAGAAACGGACATTGTCCATGCGCCCCGAGAGCGGGCGGTCGAGCCCCTTGGCGGTGTTGCCGATCGTCTCGGGGAAGCGGGCCAGATCGGTGCGCGGCAGCGAGGGCCTGGCCGGCGCGGGACGGGTCATCGTGCGCATGAAAGCCACGGCGGCATGCGGCGTGCCTTGATGGACGGTGAGGGCGTTGCTGGCCTGGTTCCACGAGAAGGCGGCGAAGATCCAACGCTGTTTCACACGCCATGACGCGAGCGGACCGTCGAGCCCGGGGTTAAACGCGTAGTAACGCGGCTGCTCGAGCTGGTTCTCTACGCGGACCTCGAAGCCGCGCTCGTTCAACAAGAACGCCACGCCCGCCGTGCTGAGCGGCACCTGGAGCTCGGGGCCCTGTTCTTCGAGGTAATACCAAAAGGTGCAGGTGAACGACGAGAGACTGTTCGGCGCGATGGGCGCGGTGGCGAGGACGGCCGGGCCGTCCTTCTCCTGCTCGCCGCTGTTGGGGACGCCCAAATACGCCAGGTCCTCGAGCTTCCCCGAAACGCCGGTGCCGGGTCCGCCCAGCTTCGCGCCGTTGCGGTATTGGACGCGTTCGTGGACGCCGTTGAAGGTCTCCTCGAAGAGGGGGCGAAAGGGAATCTGGGCGCGTAGCGCGGAAGCGGCGAGCAAGACGCCGAGAAGGGGTAGGAGCGGGCGGTGGACTTTCATGGCAGGGATTAGCGGGGTGAAAGGCGGCGAAAAATCACGGTGGCGCGCGGGGCCACCTGGCGTTCTCCGGAAGCGACGGGCGCGCCGGAGCCGGGCTTCGTCAGCTCGTCGGCGCCGACGAATTCGGCGGGGATCGCGAAGGCGGCGGGTTTCGCCGCGGAGCAGTTCATCGCGATCAGGTAGTCGCCGTAGCGCAGGAGATAGAAATCGCCCTTGCCGGCGTAGACGCTCTCCGCGCCGGGCTTGAACTCCACGCCCGACGGCGGCGCGGCGATGGGCAACGGTTCGCCGGCGTGCGCCGAGGGCGGCAGGGAGCCGGCGGGATACTTCAAATGGGCGCCGCCGTTCCCGAATCCGAAGACGAGGTGGGACGGGCGATGATAATCCTCGCCGAGCGGGGTGAAGCGAACCTCCTCGCGAACGATCGCCTGCCGCTCATAGGCGGGCGTGAGGTGGTGAACGGCGGCGAGGGAGTTCACGGCGTTGCGCGCCCGCCAGTAAAGCGAAGCGTAGAGGATCTCGTCGCCGTGCTTGAGCGCGACGACGCCGTCCTCCTCGTCGGTGAAGACATAGTCCGGGGCGCCGAGGCTCATCGGCATACGCGCGGAAGACGCGGGCAAGGCCGAGATGAACGCGTAGGCCTCGGGCGCGCGCAGGCTGCCATGCATGATGCGCAGACTGTTGTTCTCCGCCAGCACATCACGGAGCGAGGAGAAGAACTGGTTGTCCGCGATCATCTGCCGCGCGTAGGCGAGCAGAAGCGGATCGCGCGTCGCGTAGGCGGCATCGAGCGCGGAGCCGTCGCGATTGGGCTTCTGCGCGTAGGTCACGATGCCGGGATACTTGTTGTCGCGCCAGCCGACGAAGGTCTCCATGCGCATGGCGCGAAACCCCTCGTCGTCCACCGCCGCATGGCGAAACGCGGAGCGCGCGAGGGTGATCTTCACCAGTTGCGCGCGGATGCGCGGATCGCCTTCGGCGTCGAAGGCGGGGCGCGTGGCGTCATAGATGCGCGTGACCCAGTCGACGACCTCGCCGTAGCTGCCCACGTAGCCGAGCTCGCGCGTAAGACCGCGGGCGGTGAGTTGATAATAATCATCCCCCACCGGCTTCGCCGAGCCGCCCTCCGGCAGGTCGCTGCCGAGCCACGGCTGGAGGCCCACCGCCTCGTAGAGGTAACGTCGCGCCTGCGGCTCCGGCCAGGCGCGCTCGGGCGCGACCACCTCGAGACCGCGGTTCGCCAGATAGATGCCGTAGAGATCCTTGATCATCGTCTGGTTCGTGTAGAGGCGACGGCTGCGCGCGTTCCACTCGCGGCTCGCGAGAAACAGCTCGGCGAGCAGCTTGCGCCGCGAGACGCCGTCGCTCGATCCCGCGACCGGGCGATCAAGCTGCGGGGCGAGAGGCGCCGCCAGCCAGTGGAGCGTCGCGCCAACGGGGCCCGCGCCGAACCAGCCGGGATTGAGCGTCGCGGGGTCCTCCGTCGCCAGCTTCGGATCGGTCCGCCACGCGAGAGCGAAGGCGTCGAGCGACTCGACGACACGGCGGATCACCTCCGGGTTGCGGTAGGCGTTCGTCCACTTCACATGCCATGCCTCGGCGAGGAACAGCATCTGCATCTGGTTGAGCGGACGTGAATCGGCGAGACGGGCGTCGATCTCGCGGTTCGCGCGTTCCTTGAAGCCCTCGAGAATCTCGATGCCCGGAGCAGTGCGCACGCGATCCGCCGGCGCCGCCCCTTGCACCTCGTCGGCCGTCGGCTCGAAGGCCGGCTCGACATGGGTGTAGACGCGATACAGCCCGCGGCTCGGCTCGACCATGGGCTTCTGGAATTTTTCAAAGCTGTTTCCGTAGGCCCAGATCGGACCGGTGGAACGGATCTCGCAGTCGATCTCGTCGCGCCCTCGCGTCAGCGCCTCGGGCAAAGGCGTGGTCCGATAAAAGAAACGTCCCGGCGACTGCGGCTCGAGCGCGCCCGGCTCCAACAGATCGATATCGCCGAGGTGCAGGTAGCCGATCATGCGTCCCTCGATCACGAGGAAGAGCCGGCTCGGTGAAACGTCGTCGCCCGAAAAGCGGACCGTTAAATAATTGGCCGCGCGCGGATCGACCTTCAGGCGAAAGCGCATCCGCCCGCCTCGCCAATCCTCGATCACCGGAGGCAACAGGCGCCGCATCGGCTCGCCGAGGAGGCCCGGGCCGCCTCCCACGCCCTCGGCGTCGGCGGAAAAAGCATGGGCCTGCTCCGACTCGGGAACACCGAGTTTGAGCGTGTCCAAAGCCTCGAAGGCGCAAAGACGCGCGGCCACGAGCAGGCAGGCCAGGAGAGAAGCGGGGCGCAAACGCATAGGGGGAAGCACGCGAAGGCGCTGTCTTCGTCCTCCCGCCGGTTAACGGCAAAGAGCCCTTACATTTCACTGTTAACGACAATCGCCAAATCCCTTCCCGGCGAGCGTGCGCGTCCCGGCGCACGGCCCGCCAATCCACGGGCGGAGGGACCCGCCCGTCCACCTCGGGCTCCGGAACGGCCTCTGCAATCCGGCCCGCTCTAACTCTTCACCACCGCCCGATAGGCGCGCGGGGAGGTGCCGGTGATCTTGCGGAAGCAGCGCGAAAAATAAAACGCGTCCGACCAGCCCAGCGCCTCGGCCACCTCCACCACCCGCAGTTCCGTCGTGTCGAGAAGCTGGCAGGCGCGCTGGATCTTCAGGCGAAGGAAATGATCCTTCGGCGGGTAGCCCGTCTGCCGGCGAAACAGGTCGCTGTAATGAGGCACCGAAAGCCCCGCCGCCCGCGCCAGCTCCGCCAGGTCCGGGTTCTCCGCGAGATGGGCGCGCATCCAAGCCTCGCTCGCCCGCACCGCCTCCGCCGCGCTCGACGGCCTCGCCGCGCGCCGCGCCGCGTCCAACCCGGTTAACACGACGCGCAGCCGCGCGGACGCCGCGAGCAGGTTGGCCCGCGTGTAGCCGGCGGCCAGCGTCTCGGTGATGTCGCCCAGATCCAGCGCCCCGCCCGCCCGCGCCGGCACGTTGAGGCACGCCGCGTCGCCCTCCGCGCCGAGCAGAGCGGCAAACGCCCCCGCAGACCTGCCTTGAAAATGCACCCACTGGATCGTCCACGGATCGTCCGGGTCCGCGCCGTAGGCATGGGCCCTTCCGGCGGGGATGAGCAACCAGTTCCCGGCCCGCAGTTCCTGCCGGCTTTCCGTGCGGACCCAGCCCGCTCCGCCCAGGACCCGGATAAGCACGCACTCGCCCAATCCGCGCTCGCGTTCGACAAGATGCCCCGGCGCCCGGGGAAAGAAACCCGCCGCGACGGGAAACAGGTCGGCCAGCAGCGCGTCCTTGCGCATGCCGCCCACGATGGGACCGGGCAGGACGACCAGATGCTGGCCGGAGAAGCCCTCGCGACGTGTCGCCCCGGAGGAGCCTTTGGCCGCTTCGTTGCTCATAAGATCGTCCAGCTCTATCCCGTTTCGGTCCATTCCGGGCAACCCCGTTTTCTGCCAGACTCCGTCCCATGACCCGAGCCGCCGTCAGCGTCCGCCGCGAAGCCGTCGTCCTGCCCACCTACACGCCGCTTCCCCCCGACAAGCACCCGATGTTCCTGGAGAAACGCGTCTACCAGGGGAGCAGCGGCCGGGTGTATCCGCTCCCCTTCTACGACCGCATCGCCGAGACGCGCGCGGACCGCGCGTGGGACGGCATCTGGCTGGAAAACGAATTCCTCCGCGTGCTCGTCCTGCCCGAGCTCGGCGGCCGCATCCACGTCGGCCAGGACAAGACCAATGGCTACGATTTCTTCTACCGCCAGGAGGTTATCAAACCCGCCCTCGTCGGCCTCGCCGGTCCGTGGATCTCCGGCGGCGTCGAGTTCAACTGGCCGCAGCACCACCGCCCCGCCACCTATATGCCGGTCGCCACCGAGATCGAGCGCCACCCCGACGGCTCGGTCACCGTCTGGTGCTCCGATCACGATCCGATGGCGCGCATGAAGGGCATGCACGGCGTCTGCCTGCGTCCCGATCGCGCCTATCTTGAACTCAAGGTCCGCGCCTACAACCGCACCGCCGACGTCCAGACCTTCCTCTGGTGGGCCAACGTCGCCACCCGCGTCCACGCCGCCTACCAGAGCTTTTTCCCGCCCGACGTGCATTACGTCGCCGACCATGCGCGGCGCTCGATGAGCACGTATCCCCTTTGCCGCGGCCATTACTACGGGGTCGACTACGCACGCCGTGGCCGCGAGGGAGTGCCCGCCACCGAGGCTCCGTCCGCTTTCGTGCCGCCGCACCTCGGCGGCGACGTCCCCGTCGCCTACGCGCCGGACGACTTGTCCTTCTACGCCAACATCCCCGTGCCCACGTCCTACATGTGCATGGGCTCGAAAGAGGACTTCTTCGGCGGCTACGACCACGCCGCGCAGGCCGGCCTCGTCCACATCGCCAACCACCACATTTCTCCCGGCAAGAAACAGTGGACCTGGGGCAACCACGCCTTCGGCCACGCCTGGGATCGCAACCTCACCGAGCCCGACGCCGCCGGCGAATACGCGCCCTACATCGAGCTTATGGCCGGAGTCTACACGGACAACCAGCCCGACTTCGCCTTTCTCATGCCGGGCGAAACCAAGACATGGAGCCAATACTGGTATCCCATCCAGAAAATCGGCCCCGCCCGCCACGCCACCCCCGACGCCGCGCTCTCCCTGCGGCTCGAGGCGCGCCGCGCCCGCGTCGGCGTGTCCGTGTCCGCCCTCTTCCCGTCCGCCACGCTCACCGTCCACGCCCGCGACCGCCTGGTCGCGACCTTCACCCGCGACCTCGCGCCCGGCGCGCCGCTCCTCGAAACGGTCGCCGTGCCCAAGGCCGCCGAACTGCACGACCTCCGCGTGCGCCTCGTCGCCGCCGACGGGCGCGAACTCCTCGCCCACTCCCCTCGCCCGCCCGCCGAGGCCGAGGTTCCGCCGCCCGCGACCGAGCCCCCGCTTCCCGCCGAGATAGCCGGCGCCGACGAGTTGTTTCTCACCGGACTGCACTTGGAACAATACCGCCACGCCACCCGCGGCGCCGACACCTACTGGCGCGAGGCCCTGCGCCGCGACCCGGGCGACGCCCGTTGCAACCTCGCCCTCGGCCGCTGGCACCTGCGGCGCGGCGAGTTCGCCCTCGCCGAGCGCCACCTGCACGCCTCCATCGCCCGCCAGACTTTCCGCAACGCCAACCCCTACGACGGCGAGGCCCACTACCAGCTTGGCCGGTG
>CAMLNJ010000136.1 GCA_946481225.1 uncultured Verrucomicrobiota bacterium
CGATCGTCGGGGCGGGCACGCCCATGTCGAGCGCGTTGACCGAGGTCCACTTGCCGGTGCCCTTCTGGCCGGCGGTGTCGAGGACGACGTCGACGAAGGGCTTCTTGGTGACGGGGTCCTTCTGCTTGAGGATGTCGGCGGTGATCTCGACGAGGAAGCTGTCGAGGGCGCCCTTGTTCCACTCGGAGAAGATCTCGCCCATCTCGGCGGGCTTCAGGCCGAGGAGGCCCTGCATGAGGGAGTAGGCCTCGCAGATCATCTGCATGTCGCCATACTCGATGCCGTTGTGAACCATCTTCACGTAGTGGCCGGCGCCGTTTTCACCGATGTAGGTGGTGCAGGGGACGCCGCCCTTGACGGGCTTGCCGGGCTTGGCGCCGGTGAGGGGCTTGCCGGTCTTCTTGTCGACCTTGGCGGCGATGGCCTTCCAGATGGGCTCGAGGTGCTTGAAGGCGGCCTTGTCGCCGCCGGGCATGAGGGACGGGCCGAAACGCGCGCCTTCTTCGCCGCCGGACACGCCGGAGCCGATGAAGAGGAAGCCCTTTTCCTTGAGGGCCTTCTCGCGGCGGATGGTGTCGGTCCAGAGGGCGTTGCCGCCGTCGATGATGATGTCGCCGGGCTCGAACACGGAGGTGAGGCCCTCGATCACGGCGTCGGTGGGCTTGCCGGCCTGGACGAGGATGATGGCCTTGCGGGGCTTGGAGAGGGAGGCGGCGAATTCCTGGAGGGTCTTGGTGCCGACGACGCCACCCGGCGTGTTCGGGTTTTCGGCGACGAACTTGTCGGTCTTTTCGACGGTGCGGTTGTAGACCGAGATCTGGAAGCCGTGGTCGGCGATGTTGAGGGCGAGGTTCTGACCCATCACGGCGAGGCCGATGAGTCCGATGTCGGATTGCTTCGTGGGCATGTGGAAAAATGAAAGGGTCAGCGCTAGGGCGCGCCCGGGCGCGGGCCAACCTCATTTTGCGCAAACGTGCTCATGTTCTGCCCGAGTCCGTCTAATGGATCGGCTTCGTGCTAGGGTTCCTGAGTGATTTCCGCCCTGTCCAAGCTCGGGAAAGGCGGTTGCTTCAATTGGGCTAAGCGACGGTTTTACACCAATGCTTTTTGTCCGCCGTTCAACCCCGCGGCGGGTTTCGCGTTTTGCGAGCCTGCAAAGCCTCGTCTGCGCATGGGCGGCGTCCGTCGCCTTTGCCGTCAACGATCCGGGCGGCGGGGCGCCCGGCGCCGGTTCGGACGTGGTGCTCGCCACCACCGCGACCACGGCGACGCTCGACAACGGCGTGATCCGGGTCGTCGTGCAAAAGGCGACCGGCAAGGTTTCCAGCTATCTCTTCGACGGCCTGCAGATGGTGGATCCCGCCAACCCGATCTATTACAGCATGGACGGAGGGGCGAACTACGAACAGCCGAGCGGCTGCGTCTACTCGGTCGCGGCCAGCACCCCCGACATGGTCGACATCTCGTGCAAGCGCACGTGGCGGGCCGGCGCGGGCTACAAGCATGTTTTCGACATCGATCTTCATTACGTGCTGCGCCGGGGAGACACCGGCCTCTACGCCTACGCGATCCTGGACCATCCCGAGACGTATCCGGCGGCAAATTACGGCGAGTGGCGCATTGTGTGGAAACTGCCGCGCTCCGCGAATACCTTCGTCTTCGAGCGGGCCTACGTGGACGAGGCGCGCCATTGGGAAATGCCGTCCGTCGAGGATTACCGGAAGGCTTCGGCCACCGGAATCGCGGAGATCGTGAAACTCAACACCGGCGTGCGCGCCGGCCGCTACGACGGGAAGTATTCCTATTCCGCGCGCTACTTTGACATCGGCGCGTGGGGACACGCCAGCGACGTCGCCAGAAAGGGCGTGTGGTTCGTGCTCGGGGGCCACGACTATTTCAACGACGGCCCGACCAAGCAGGACCTCACGCTCGCCGGCGACTACCTGCTGATGCACTTCGGGAGGAACCACTACGGCGGCTCCGGCATCACGCTCGCCGCCGGCGAAGCGTGGCGAAAGCAGTTCGGTCCGTTTCTCCTCTACTGCAACCGAAGCGACGCCGCGACGGCCGCGGGCGACGCGCTTTGGGCGGACGCCAAGGCCCAGGTGGCGGCCGAGCAAGCTGCCTGGCCCTACGCTTGGCTGGCCAGCGCCGATCATCCCGCTCCGGCCGACCGCGGGGCCTTGGTCGGGAGCTTGATCGTCCGCGATCCGCTCAAGCCCTCCGTGAACGCCTCGGGCGCGCACATCGGGCTCGCCGCGCCGGAGGAAACGGCGGGCAACTGGCAATCCCAGGGCAAAGGTTATCAATACTGGACGGTCGCCGACGCGCACGGAAACTTCTCGATCAAGGGCGTTCGTCCCGGCGGCTACACGCTTTACGCCTACACCGACGGCGTGGTCGGCGAGTTCTCCAAGCGCTCCGTCCAAATTTCCGCGGGCGACACCAGGGACGAGGGCAAGGTTGTTTGGGATGTCGTCCATCCCGGCGCCAGCATCGCGTGGGAAATCGGCGTGCCCGACCGGACCGCGAAGGAGTTTCGGCACGGCGGCGACTACTTCGAGCCCTGCCTGTGGGACGTCTACACGAAGGAGCTGCCCGATCCGCTCGTCTACACCGTCGGCGCGAGCGATCCGGCCGTCGACTGGAACTACGTGCAAAGTTCCCGGCCCGTCCGCGACGAGGCGGGGAAGATCCGCCACGCCGAATGGGAGTGGCGGGTGAAATTCGATCTCCCGACGGTTCCGCCAAGCGGCGACGCCACGCTCACCATCGCCTTTGCCAGCGCGCAATACCCCCGGCTCTGGCTTCACCTCAATGGCGACGCCCGGGCGTTTACGCGCATCAATCCGCCCGTCACCGGCGGCAACGCGCTCCTGCGACAAGGCATTCACGCGAAATACGGCTTCGTCGACATCCGCATCCCCGTGTCCCGGTTGCGCGCCGGGGAAAACACCTTTGCATTCCGCTTCGCCGGCTCCGACCCGGCCGCGCACGTCATGTATGACTGTCTGCGGCTGGAATTGCCCGCCGACGGGACGGCGGGAAGCCGATAGCGTCCGTTCTCTGCGCGCCTCGCCGCCTTTCGTCTTTCGCGGACGGCGCATCGGGTTTACCTTGGCCGGCGCATGCTTGAAGAACGCGAACAGCCCGACGCCCCGCGGCAGCAGATGAAAAAGCCGTCCTTTCCCGTCGGCGATTCGCTGCGCGCCTACCTGCGCCGGGTGCGGCGAGAACGCGACCTGCCGGTGACCTACGAGCGCCTGCGCCGCTTCGCCGACAGCGTGCCGCTTTCCGACCGGCTTGGAAAACCGACCCTTTGGGAGAGCGTCTTCTACGACCGGCTCGAGATGAAGCCGCTGCACGACGACCTGAAGCGCGTCTACGCCATCCTGCGCGTCGACGGCGATCTCTCGGTCATGCAGCACCTCTACATCGACCGGATCGACTTCTGCGCCTTCGGCAACTCCGCGCCCTTCCGCGTGCGGATCGTCAACGCCTACAACGACAATCCCGACCACTTCTACATCAAGCGCGGTGACGCCTCGCGCATCTACGGCCTCGAGCTCGAGCATCTGCTCTCCCCCAACCGCCTCAACTATCTCACCTGCGGAACCACGCTCATCGAGGAGCACATAGCGGGCATCCCCGGCAACGAGTTCATCGACCGCTGGCTGGACAATCCCGAGGTGCGCGGCGTGCGCCTGGCCAAGGAGCTGGTGAAGTTCAACGAGCGTTGCTTCATCCGTCTGCTCGGCGACATGCGCTCCTACAATTTCGTCGTCGTGATCACGCCCGATTTCGAGGGGGCGCAGATTCGCGTGCGCGCGATGGATTTCGACCAGCAGAGCTACGAGGGGCGGCTCAACCTTTACCGTCCTCAGTTCTTCAAGGACAACACGCCGCTCGCGCTCTTTTGCGCGAAACATCTGCGCATCGAGACCGCGCGCCAATACCAGCGCGAGGAGCAGGTGCTCATCCTCCAGCGCGCCGCGATCATCGAGGAGCGGCTGGCGCATCTGCTCTCCGCGATGGCGGCCGATCCGATCGCGCCGCCCGGGCACGTGCGCGAGCTGCGCGAGTCGCTCGCCGAGCACTACAAACGCCGCGAATACCTCGCCTGCGAATCGATGGGGGCGCTCGTGCGCGAAAACCTCGAGAGCATCCGCCGGCTCGTGGCGCAGTCCACGCCGACGAGCGCCGACGGCGCGATCTCGCCGGGCATCGGCGTGTGAGGCTATTGCGCATTCCGTCGTAACAAAACCCGATGATCGCGACCTGTAGGCCAGACCGTTGGTCTGGCAGCCCGACCAGCGGTCGGGCCTACATCGGAGCGGCGTTTTATACGTTTGAATGCAAGAGGGTGTGAGGCGCCGGGGCCTGCGCAAGCTGGGCGCCTCGACGTGCGGAGCATGGCCGGCGGGCTTCTCCTCTTTCAGTAGGATAGAATTGGGCAGTGTCTCGTAAATAAATCGGAGCATCGCTAACGCTCTACGAGTGAAACGAGAAAGGATGCTGGGCCGGCGTTGCCCTCGGTGGGAGGGACCTCCGGTCCGCCTCCGCCTCGGTCGCCTTGGCCGAGCGCCCTTTCTCGCTCACGCCGCTCCGGTTTATTTACGAGACACAGCCTGGATTAAAATCTCCCTGTCAGCCGGTGGTCTGGCCCGCTCCATCCGGCCGGCACGGCCGGGACTACAGGGATTGGTGTAGTAACGGGCGTGTCGCCCGTGGGTTTGGCAAGCGCTCCACGCCCGATTTCAGGGCTTCCCTTTAATCCTAGAAATCTCCGAGGGGACGGATGACGGACGTCACCCGCCCGCAGAGCGCGGTCCCCGGGGTCGGAGATGGTCGATCGATGATGCGTGTGCGTTCCTAAAATCCGTGGTTTTAACCGCTGTTTCCAGGGTTCATCCTTTTTTCGCCGCATGAATTTCGCCCCGTCCAAGTCCGAGTGTCCCGTCGCCGTGCATCATGAGGAGGCGCGGCATCTGCTCGCCATCGGCGGCGGGCTGCGAGGCGCGCTGGATATGCTTGTGACGCAATTCGGGGTTTTGCAGACGCGCTCGCAGGTGCTGCTCACGGTGTCGACGCTCGCGCTCACGATCACGGGGTTTTCCGGGCCGCGCATCGCGCAGTCGGGGGCCTTTCCGCGGCTGGCGATGGCGGGCGGGCTTGTCTTGGTGCTCGTGTCGATGCTGCTCATCATCGGCGGCTCGCTGCGCATCCGGTGGGTGACGCAGTTTCGCGCGCCGGAAGGCGGGGCGGACGCGGATCTCGTCGCGCAGATCCTATGCTATCGCGACCGGAAGACGCGGCTCTTCTTCGTGGAGCTTTGCCTGCTGCTGGGCGGGTTGGCGGCGTATGTGGCGGCGGTGGTGACGTATTTCCTGCGCGGGGCGGCGGTGTAGCGGCGCGCCTGCGATTCGGCGAAAACGCTCCGCGCTTCCGCCACGGACGACCGCGTCGTTGCGCCGCTCACACCGCGTCGTGGAAGGGTGCGTATCTGAAAAGCTCGTCGGCGATCTGGCGATCGCCGCGGCAGCGGGGCATTTTATTTTGTCCTCCCCAAGTGCCGTTGGCGCGCTGCCACTGCTCGAAGACGCCGGGCATCACGAGGCGCACGGTGGGGGGCTGGAGGGCGCCGCCCTTGCGCTTCGCCTCGTAGGCGACGTTGAGGCGCTGGAGCTCGGCGTCGAGCAGAGGCGCGATCACCGGGCCGGTCGGGGTCACGATGCTGCCGGCGCGCAGTTCGATCCACCATTCATGGCCGCCGCGTTTCAGGCTGGTGAGGGAGTTGGCGAAGAGCGGCGCGACGTGGAAGTTCACCACCTGCCAGCCATGGCGGGAGCACACGGCCGTGAGCGCGTCGGTGAGCTCCTTCTCGATCACGTGTTCGCCGAAGGCGCTTAGCTGGAGCTTGGTGCGGCCGGCGTAGACGAGGCGGGCGGGCTCGGTGGAGGTAAAGCGGACGATGTCGCCGATCACGTAGCGCGAGAGGCCGGCCGGCGTGGTCATGATGAGCACGTAGTCGACGCCGGTGCGCACGCCTTCGAGCGGAACGGCGCGCGGGCCCAGGTGGGGGAGGCGGGTTTCGTCGAACTCCGCGAAGGGGAGAAATTCATAATGGACGCCGGCGTCCGCCATGAGCCGCAGGCCGGCCTCAGGCTCCGCGTCCTGCGCGGCGATGAAGCCCTCGGACGCAGGGTAGACCTCGTGGAAATTGACGCCCGGGCCGCAGACGGCGTGGAGCTCTTGGGCGAAGGGGCCGATCGGGATACCGCCGTGGACCAGGCATTCGAGGCCCGGCCAGATCTCGCGGAGGGTGCGGGCGTTCCTGCCGTGTCGCCGGGCATCCTCCTGGAAAACGGCGGCGGCGAGGATGAGCAGCCAGTTCGGGATGCCGGACAGCATGCGGATGTCGCGATCCGCGCAGCGGCGCGCGATCGCGGCGATTTTCGACGGCCAGTCGGCGATCTGCGCGATCTCGGCGCCCGGTTCGTAGAAAAGTTTTTCCGCCCAGAGCGAGAGGTTCAGGGCGCCGATTCCGCTGAGGTCTCCGGCGAAGGCGCGGTGCTCTTTCGCCTCGGCCACGGCCGTGAAGGTGGTGGCGCCGCTCAGGAAGAGGTGTTTTCCGCGAAGAAACCGCGTGCCCGAGCGGGCGGCGTAATAGAGCAGGGAGTCGCGTCCGCACCTTTGGAAGTGCCCGAGCAGACTGTCCGTGACCGGCAGGAATTTCGGCCGGCCGGACGCGGTGCCCGAGGTGAGGGTGAAGAAGTTGCAGCGCCCGGGCCAGAGCACGTCGGCCTCCCCCTGTTTCATGCGATCGACAAAGGGCGCGAAGCCCTCGTAGGCGACGAGCGGCACGCGCTCGCGCCAGGCCTTGTCGCCCATGCCGCGCTCGATGCCGTGGGCCTTGCCGTAGGTCGTTCCCGAGAGGGCGCGGCGCAGCGCGGCGGCATGGTGTTTTTGCGCGGCGCGCGCCCAGCCCCGGGTCCGCAGGCGCCGAGCGGTCCGGGCGCTCAGAATGCGCGCTCCGAGGGCGACCAAGGATGAAGGTGGTTGCAGCATCGGCGCCGACTTGCCAGCCGGTTGGCGCGAGCAAGGCCGCCGGGGGATGCGTCGCAAGGGAATTCACGAGACCCCCAAGGCTTTGCGGTATTTTAGCCTACGGGAAAAAAGTCTGAAGGGCGGCCAAACATCGTCGCCATGAAAGACAAACGAAACGCGCCACGCCGGAGCGCCCCCGGCCCGCCCCGTCTCGCGGGCGGAGCGGGCGGCGCTTCGGGATTGGACGCGGCGCGGCGGATGCGGGAACCTGCGCGACTCGCCACCGTCCGCCCTTTCCGTATTCGTCACGTTTTTCCCTCATGCTTCCCCCCATTCTTTTCGAGGACGACGCGCTTATCGCTTTCGACAAGCCGAGCGGCC